>CAYONH010000055.1:8126-10147 GCA_964405275.1 uncultured Candidatus Bathyarchaeia archaeon
GTACAGTATGAGGAAGATCATGTGAGGACCGGACTCAGGGATGATGCCCACCAAGGCGGCGAAAACAATCAGGGCTAAAACAGGCATACCCGATATTAACGAGGCGAAGTCGAAGTTCTTTATCAGAAATTCAACCAGTGTCAAAGGGACGAAGATCCAGAGGAACAGCTTAGGAACATGATTCCTCAGGATGTGATCGTAAACGTGCTCTCTCAGGAAATGTTTTCCGGAATTTTCTTCGTGTATCTCTATTATGCAGTGCTCGCATGTCCTTAACTTTAGGCGTTCAACGGCTTTATCGGCTAGGAAGCCTCCGACTATGCCTAGGAATATAGTAATCGCGAAGATCTTCAACGCTGCTTCCGGGACCATTGCGAGCATGATGAACGCTTCATCGCCTGCAGTTGACAGCATAACGGCTGTCAAGGCGCCGAAACCCACCATGCCGTGTATGTAGAGAGAGACCACGAGGAATGCGTCCATGCACCCCGGTATCGCGCCGAGGAGGGACGCCATCACATACTGGTTTAGGGGTCTACCCGTGACCACCTCGCGTATCTTATCCTTGAACTTCACCTCCAGATACTCGATAAGGATCATTAACGTCGTAACCATGACGAGTATCTTAACGGTCATCCAGAAGTTCTTCAAGATTAGACTCCACACCGCTAATCGCCCCTCAATTCTCGACCTCAGGATGCCGTGCTTCGCGTGGAGGCGTCAGAGCCTCCATGACTAGGAACTCCTTGCAGTCCGGGAACTCCTCATTAACCTTAGAGGTGACCTCCTGTTTATTCTCAGCCTCATAATACTTAACCCGGGGGTATTCACGCCATTTCTCCACAAACCAAATGTTGACCTGATAACGCTTTATCATCGCATGACCCTCACAACATACTCTTCATTACATGCACTTTCCAGGATTATTAGATGACAAAATGAATAGGGATCTCATGTTTTTCTCTCATCTCGGCAAGCGATCGAAGGGCTGAAACGGCCTTCAGGAAAGGCATGCCCATTACAAGCTTACTGTCTGGGATGTCGCCAAATTTCCTGGAATCATCGCATCCGAAAGACACACAAATTTCATTTGTGACATATGGCCGAACAGCACAGTTACCACATACCGGCATTACGCCTGTGACATCGAATCGAAGGGGTTGAGCGTATACTCTTTGATACGCCTGGACCACTCTCATGATAACGCTCGGATTTGACTGGAGGATATAAGTGTCAGGCAGAATCCCGGTGGAGGATAACAAAACGGAACAGATGTCCCCTCTTATCGTTGGGACATCCGATAAAACTTGGATTGCTGAGGCCTCATCCTTGAACCTACCCGCATCAACCAATTTCTCCGCGCATTCAATTAAAACATCCTCGTTGTCCTCAAATCCTAGAACAATTCTGGCTGCAGGACATGAGATATCACCTTTTTTCAGCAGGAGGTTCCTGGATGTTTTCAGCACATAATCAACAGCTTGACAGAATCTGATCGGCTCATCTGGCCTTTCGTAGATCACACCCTCTTCTTCATGGAAGTAGAACTTTACCCCAACAGGAGTAAGATGCAATAGATCATTGAAAGATTTCATCATCCCGTTTGAGGCTTCTCTCTCATCGATCAACTCAAGTCTACTAGGGGTATATGGTTGAAACAAAGGATCATTTTGATTTTCATGAAGCTTATTTTTAATATCATCATATTTCATGTTAGAAGCACTCTATTATCACGATTCATTCTTAAAACAAATCGTACATTCACTTAATTTTGACTCGGAGAATTCATTCGCATGTAATTTACAGATTAATTTATCACTTCTAATTAATCTACATACTTCACACATATTCTCCATTATAGAGTCAAGGTTGGCTTCATCATCAGCTACGGCCTTTGATATTTTAGATATCTTCTTCATGACCTCTTCAGATCCAGAAATTTCTTTGACATAACTGGATCCCCTAATACCCTTTGAGTATTGAGTTACGGCTGCAGGTGATATGGACATCCTGTCAGCTAC
>CAYONH010000056.1:0-9844 GCA_964405275.1 uncultured Candidatus Bathyarchaeia archaeon
GGGATGGTGGATGAACGCGTTAATGGCCTTGAAGAGGGCTGAAGAGTCCAAGATGCAGGTGTCGTTTCGTATTCGGTGTCATTCTGATACGGTCCAAGCCATGTTTATATATACGATTGTGTATATACAAAAGTGTATATGATATCCGTTAGGGTGGATGAGGGCCTCAAGGAGAGGATGGCCAAGTACCCCGAGGTCAACTGGTCTGAGTACGTGAGGGACAGCATAGAGCGGCGTATCAGGCAGAAGGAGATGGAGAGGGCCTCCGAGGTCATGGACCAGCTCTCACGGAAGACGGACCCCGGCTGGAGCGGAGCCCAGGAGATCCGGAGATGGCGGCGCAGAGATGAATAGACTCGTCGTCGACGCCAGTGTCGTGGTTAAATGGTATACCCAGGAGGACCAGAGGGATCAGGCACTGGATCTTAGGCAGGCTCACATGGACGGGGAGCTTTACCTTTTGGCGCCGACCCTTCTGATATACGAGGTCGCCAACGCCCTCCACTACAACCAGTCCCTGACCCCTGAAGACCAGGAGCATGCAGCTACCGCCCTCTTCCTGATTGGGATCGAGTATGTGTCCCCGACCCAGGAACAGATGATGAAAGCCTCGCAGCTTGCGTACAGGTACGACACCACGATATATGACGCAGTCTATCTATCCCTTGCCATACAGCAGGATACCGCGCTCGTCACAGCTGATAGTAGGTTGGTGGAGAAAGCCCAAGAGACAGGGAAGATAACTGAATTGGCTTCTCTTGCTCTTCAGTAGTGTCAATAATATCCTTCATTGACTTCGCTCCTTTTGATGTGTGCAAGACGGGAGCGAGCAAGTAGGTGCATCTTAGAATCAGATTGTGTGGGCTATAGGCGGGCTTGGTGTTGGCTGTTCGGCGGCGTGGGCTGCCGGGGGTCTGCTGGTCTAGGAGGTTCTTGAGGGGCTTGATGTGATGACTGTGGTCTCCATGTTGGTTCATGAGCGTTGTATCGATTCCAGGTAATGGTGGTGTCCTATGGGGCTCTTCAAGTGGTTTTTGGTGTAGTTTTTCGGGTCGTCCTGTTTTGGGAGAGGGGTTCTGTGGTCTCTTTTATCATTAGTGGACATAGTTGTTTTGGGGGTTTGGTGGGTCAAATGGTTCTCAGGTCTATTGCTTTGATCCCTAGTTCTCGTTGATGTTCTATGATGTATTTATCGCTCGTTATCAGGGGTAGGTCGTGTAGTTTCCCGGTTGCTACGTGGAATGCGTCGAAGTAGTGTAGTCTTCTGGGTCCTCCGTGTCTCTGGTATAGCATTAAGGCGTTGACGGCGATGGTTGTGTTAAGGGGTAGGGCTGTGTGGTCGATGGAGGCGATGGCCAGGATGACCTTTATCACCTCGCTGATCTCCATGCCCTTCGAGCGGAGCCCTGTTATGACGTCGTCGAAGAGGATGCTTGAGATCAGGGCCTCCATTCTTCCGCCTATTATCGAATCTATGACGCTCTCGGAGTGTTCGATCATCTCGTCGCCTTTGATGTAGGATATGAAGACATCTGAGTCTATGAGGGCCTTCTTTTCAGCCTCTCTTGGGAGCAAGCTCCTCACCTGCCTCCTCCAGCTCGTCGATGCTCCATGGTATGTTCACGGATCCTTTGGCCTCTGAGGGGTCTGGGATGGGTATTAGCATGATTGTGTCTCCCTCTAGGTAGGCGATGAATTTTTTTGCGTTGATCTTTGACCTCATCTCGGCTGGGAGGGTAACTCGGCCACGGTCGTCCATTGAGACTGCGCTCATGTTCCCACAGGTGATCCTTTTACCCATTATGTTATAAGTATGCCCTTTTTTCATTCAGTTTACCCATCACCTCTTCGTTCTGCGCTGATTCGGGAGCTCGACTATTCTCTGGGTTGCCTTAGTAGTTTATGATCGAGTGTTTGACGTGGTCTTCAGTTCTTTGCTATAGGCGGGCTTGGTGTTGGCTGTTCGGCGGCGTGGGCTGCGAGGGCGAGGGCCCAGAACCTGTCGTCGTGGGTTCCGGGTGGGTGGTCGAGGGTTATGCGGCCTGTCTTGGTCCGTGTGTAGCGTTGGGTGTTGGGTTCGTCGAGGAGGGTGTGTTGACGAGAGGGGCTTGGACGTTTCATGGGGTGTGGGTGGATATGACCCGTTCTTGTGTATGTTTGAGGTTGGTGTGGCGTCTTCTTTGTTCGTGTGAATGTGGGTTCTATTCGAAGTGGGTGGTGATGAAGTCTACTGTGCCGAGGTGTTTCATGTCGTTGGTGTAGGCGTCGGTGATGGAGGCTTTCATCATTATCGCGAGGTTTACGCCGTCGTTGAAGTCGATGCGATGCTTGACCGCGGTCTGTGCTCCTACGAGGAGGTCGTCCTCGTCGTATCCGACTATCTCCAGGGTGGTGTAGGAGAGGATCTTCTCCAGGGTGGGTTTTATGTCGGGTTGTCTGCCCATGGCTTCCAGAACCCACGCTATCTCGCAGAGGACTAGGGTTGAGGTGCATGCCTGTTCTCCTTCCTCGATGCGTTTGAGGATGTCTCTGGCGGTGTCTCCATGCTCGGGGTGGCCTGTCATGGCGTATATGAAGACGTTGGTGTCCACGAAGCGTGTCACTGTGTTTCCTCTCTCAGCTTCTTCGCGATGTGGCTCCGGGCGTATTCTTTGGGGTCGTCCATCTGCGTCTCGGTCTTCAGGCTTCCGTAGAGGGCTCCAGTGGGGTTCTTGTATCTCTTCACTGGGATGAGTATGATCTCGCCTCGGCGTTCTCGGACTATGAGTCTGGAGTCCTCGTCCAGGTCGTATCTTTTCCTTAGGTCCTTTGGGAGGAGGATGCGACCGTATTTTCCGACTTCGACGGCCATGGGTTTCACCAGGAAGCCAGTGTCTTGGTTATTTATTAGTTTTTTGTCGAGTTTTCTTTTTTTTCCCATTTTTATGTTTTTTTGGTGATATTGGGGTTGTGAGGCAGGAAATGTCATATGGTCTTGGCCACGGGCCTGCTATGTCTCCCGGGGGTGAACGCTGGTTGGGCCTCGAGGGGGCCCAGACTATATTCCGTGTAACGAAACTTCCCTTTTAGTAAATTATTGTTACATGGAATGTTATGAGTGCTGGGGGGTGGGTTGACTCCATGCCTGGAAACTCGTCATTGTTGAATGATGGTCGTGACGACGTTCTCATGTGATCTTGACTACTGGTCTGTTTAGGGTTGGCTGTTGGTGGCTTGGGTGGGGGCTGGGCGGGGGCGGTGTTTATAGTTGTCTGGCGTATGTCTCGGGGTCGATTCTCGTTATTCCCTTGATTCTGTCGTATACGTGTTCTGTGCTGAGTATCGTTTTGTCTTCGGATATGGCTGTGGCGGCGTGGTATGCGTCGAAGGGGTTTACCCCGTATTCCTTGATGAGCATGGAGGCGGTGAGGCAGGTTTCGGGGTTGAGGGGGATCCATCTGATGTTGTCTATGTGTGATATCGCGTTCGTGGCCTGGATCAGCTCCCTCTTCAGGTCTCTGTTGAAGAACCAGAATATTATCTCCTGGAGTGTGGCGGTGGAGGCGTAGACGTCGGGGGCTTCGCCTGAGGCTATGTGTTCGAGTATCTTCTCGGATGTGGGCTTCAGCCAGTCGCTCTTCTTGATGTAGGCGAGGAGGAGGTCTGACTCGATGAGGATGCGGGGTCACCTCCCGTGCTTCTCTTCCACCAGCCTTCTGGCGGTCTCCCTCGCCTCATCCCTCATCTCGTGCACGGATTCTTCTATGTCTATTTCAAGCTGCTTCAGTGTCTCCAGAGGGTGTTTTGGTACGGGTATCATGGCGATGTGGTCTCCCAGGTCTATGTAGGTGACCTCATCTCCCTCCTGGATCCCGTATCTGTCGCGGAGAGGCTTCGGGATCGTCGTCTGTCCCTGCCTAGTTACCTTGGTCTCATATGACAAAGGCTTACACTACTATTTTTCTCTGTTGAATACTATTTAAACGTGTTTATTATTATCTATGGTGGGTTTTATGGAGGTCTATGTAATATTCTGACAGAATTGGGTGTTAGATGGTCTTCGCTATGGGTCTGCTTGGCGGTGGCTGTGTTTTTTCGGCGGCGTAGGCTGCGAGGGCGAGGGCCCAGAATCTGTCGTCGTGGGTTCCGTGGGGGTGGCTGAAGGAGATTTTGCCGGTTTTGGCTAGTTCGTATTTTTCGGTGTTGAGCTCGTCCGGGGGGTGGTCTCGACTTCTTGGGGGGATGCTGAGTTCTCCGGGTTGGCTTCAGGTGGAGAGGAATCTTGTCTGGTTCTTCAGCTGGGGGATTATCGTCTGGAACTCGACGTAGTCGGGGGTCAGGTGCTGCAGCTGTGTTTTCCAGGCGGATTCTATTCTTGATAGTACGTCTTGGTCGAGGATTTTTGACGGGTTGTAGGGGTACTCGGCCAGGGCGCATTTTCTCTGGGTGAGTTCTTTGAGGTGCTCTTTTTCGTCTATCTTGTGTAGGTGTGCCCATGCGTCGTAGTAGTCTCTGGGGTTCTCCCGTGTCATCATGGCTCTCAGCTTTTCGGCCATGAGCTCGGTGAAGTTCAGGGCTTTGACTCTTGAGGATATGTCCTCGCTGAAGCCCGATTGGACGGTTCTCTCCTCCTGGGGGAGGATGAGGTCGTCCCTGAATGAGAGGTCGAGGCGTATGCTGTTTACGTGGTTGAGTGGGCCGATGTAGGGGAGCCTGTATCTTATGCCTCTGTGGGTGTGTCCGTCTTGGTGTATCTCCATGAATGTGACGGAGTTGATCTCGGCGTCGTTGAGGGACTCCAGCTGGGTTGCGGCCTCTTCCTCCTCCAGGTTTATGGCTGTGAAGTCCAGGTCCTCGGAGAATCTGGCTCCGGGGTGGTATATCTTCTTGATGGCCGTCCCTCCTTTGAACGCCAGGTGGTCCCTCAGCCTCCTTCTTGAGATGGCGTAGAGTGCGCATGTTATGGCGAGGTCCTTCTCGACGGTGCCTACGGGTACGCCTGTTTCCACGGAGAGCCGGCGGAGCTCTATGTCGGTTATCACGTCTGATGCTCCTCTAGGGCCTCGTGGGGGAGGTTGATCTTTAGGTTCCACCGTGAGTCGTGTCTTAGGGCTTTGTGTGGGGCCGTGGGGTCTAGCCAGCTGTAGCCTGAGCTTATCCTCGATCTCAGCTGCTTCAGGGCGTCCGAGGGGACGTCCGCTCCTTTGAGTTCGATGAGGTATCCCAGTCTCTTGTGCACGGTCCTGTTTCCCTGCCTGTCTGCGTACTCTATCACCTTACTCCAGTCCAGATCGTGGGAGAGGGTCTTGGCCGCCTCCGCCATACCGCCGGAGTACTGGGGGAGGTCCATGGAGTCCACGACGGTCTTCTCGGGGTCGGATACACGGAACCTGTGGCTTCCAGCCTCCTCGGTGGTCCACCCGAAGAACTTGCGGGGTTTCAGCGTGATGAAGTTTATGGGGACGGCGTCGTCGTAGACGAAGTCCCTTCTCCTGGACGTCGTGGCGATGAACGCTGTGAGGGGGAGCTGCTCCGTCATGTGCCAGTGGTTCATCGCGGTCCAGTACCCGAGATAGTAGTCGTCGAGGAGGTCATCGATCATCGCGTAGACCTGCTCCCGCCATTTGGGCAGGTAGCCGGCCTTAGCAGGGACGAGGACGTAGAAACCTCTTTTTATTCTCTGTATCCTCCCCTTGAGAGTCAGCCTGTGGAGTAGCTTCCACAGGACTTCATCTGAGGCATCCAGTAAACCTCTGGCGTCGTCTACGGTGAATACGGTCCTGCTGTCCCTCTCTAGGGTGAACACTAGTTCGGCCTCAAGGGGACCTAAACTATATTCCATGTAACGAAACTTCCCTTCTAGTAAATTATTGTTACATGGAATATTATAAATGCTTTGGAGTGGGTTGGCTCCATGCCTGGAAACTCGTCATTGTCGATTGATGGTCGTGACGACGTCCTCATATGGTCTTCGCAGTGGGTCTGCTTGGCGGTGGATGTGCTTTCTCGGCGGCGTAGGCTGCGAGGGCGAGGGCCCAGAATCTGTCGTCGTGGGTTCCGTGGGGGTGGCTGAAGGTTATGCGGCCTGTCTTGGTGAGTTCGTATTTCTCTGTGTTGAGCTCGTCGAGGGTGTCGCGGTCGTAGGGGATGCTGAGGGTTCCTTCGGTCATGCGCTGCCTGAGGATCTGGGCCATCTCCTGCTTGGTGTTCTGGGTGAAGTGTATGCCTGTGGTTTGGGGTAGGTCTGCGTGGTGCATGTCTTGGATTATGTAGTCGCCGTGTTTTGTCTTGTCGACGTAGATGGCCTCTATGGTGGTCCATCGTTGGTTGAGGATCTTGGCGTAGCCGATGGCGGATGCTATGGTGGTGCCCTTCCTGGGGCGGTGCATGTGGACGAGGTGTAGGTGGGCTCCGATTCGCTGGATGACGGCTATGGCGGTGTAGTCGACGCGTTCCGCTAGGTCTATGCCCATGTAGAATCTGCCGTTCTGCTCGGTGTTGAAGCCGTGGTACTCGGCGTCGTGGGTGCAGCATTTGGCGAGGAGGTCCTGGGTGAGCCATGTGTCGACCTCCTCGATGAACTGGGCCTCGTACTCCATGGTGAAGACCTGGGGGCGGGACTCCCTCACTTTCTGGAGCTGGGCGGTGAACTCGGGGCTGTAGCGGTGTTCCCGGACGGCGTCTCTCCAGGTGGCGGTGTGTTTCTCGTAGTCGGGGTCCTGGTTGAGGGCGTAGAAGACGGTGTTCTTGCCCCAGGGGGTGCTGGAGACGATGAGTGTGCCGGCGGTGGTGGCGAGCATGGGTGGGAGGATGTTGTGGAATATGGCTTCATCGTTGTGGAAGAAGGCGGCCTCGTCGATGACGATGAGGTGGGCGGTGAATCCTCGGAGCTGGTTCTCGGAGTTGGGGAGGACGGTGATGGTGCTTCCGTTCCTGAAGCGGAAGATGGTGCGGAGCCTCTGGCTGACGATGGCCTGGTGGCTGCGGGGTATCCGGGCCAGGGTCTCCCTGATCCTGTCGCCGAGGATCATGGACTGGCGGAGGCCGGGGGCGACGATGAGGGTCGTGTTGTCGGGGTTGAGGGCGGAGTGGATTATGCATCTGCAGGCGAGGGCTGTGGTCTTCCCCGTCTGCCGGGCCCATCGGAGGACTATGCGTTTCGCCTGGGATTCGAGGAGTCTCCTCTGGTAGTCCGTGGGCTCGATGCGGAGGATCCGCCTGCAGAACTCCGTTGGGTCCCGGGGGAGGGGTGGGGGCCTGTATGCGAGGTCGTTAATCTTCGTCTCCAGGCTCTTGAGCTTCTTCCATAAGTTTCTCGACACGGGTGTTCAGCTCCTCAAGCCGTTCGGCTATCTGCTGGCTGTCGTAGTTCTTGGTGAGGGTGTTGATTGTCTGGTAGATTTAGGTCTCGATGCGGGCCCACTTCTGCCGTGTGTCCGTGGAGAGGTACTTGGCGGTGGCGCGGGTGTGGGCCTCCCCGGCCAGCTCCTGCAGGTTGGTGATGGCGTTCTCGATGATCTTCCTGGTGTCGAGGACGTAGTCTAGCTTCACCTTCCGCGTCCTGAGCTTGAAGCCCCTCTCAGTTATCCTTAGACTGTTCTCAGCGGGGGGTTCACGGCTGTCCGTCTTCTTGAGGTCCATCCTGGAGGCCTTGTCCTCGATGGCGGATACGCTCCTGTCGAGGATCTTCGAGAGGAAGTGGTTGTCAGTCGTCGGGTAGAGTTCCTCCATGAGGTGCTCCTCGTCCTGGGTCCACCTGCCTGTTGATGTCATCCATATATTCATCATATTTACCTGAGTAATAAATGTATTCAAATTTAGCATTAATAAGGTAAATATAGGGTAAATTAGGTGAAGAGGGTACCCCTTTTTCCCCCCCTAAACACGTCCTCGAATCAAAGGGCATATCTCCATTTTACAGGGGATTGTCTGTGATGATGGTTCTGTGGATCTGACAGTGTTTATGCTGAGGATGTAAAGGGGAGTCGTTGGAGGAGTTGATGGACTTTGACCTCGAACAGGTGATCATACTAGAGCCGACTGCACACACGAGTGTGCTGATCGAGGGCAATGGTCTAGTATTGTGTCAGTTGGGTGAAGTTCTAAACTCTATAAAATTGGTTTCTCATACTTTTCTATTCTCACCGGAGGCTCAGAGAAGATCTTGACTACATGTTAGACGGCGCCTACCTGTTTGATGGCGATAAATACTCCAGAGACCTATGGGCGCCATTATGAGATTGAGGTTTCAGGTGTGGAAAGAGAGGGAGAGTGTTTTATCTCTGACGCCACGAAGATCCTCATTGAATGAACTTGCGACGCATAGAGGTCATGAGGTGTAATGGGAGTTCGTCTAGGAATAGTGTGGTGATTGTGTTGGTACCTCTCTCACGCTGGTGCGCGTGAAAGAATAATGAGAGATTACCCTTCTCTATTTGAGTTTATAGCTTTAGCGATTTTATCGGGAAGTTCATCGAGTTTCTCAGGTAGGGTAGCGATCTTATTCAGTGTTAGATTTATTTCGAGTAATTTTTCATCCATACCTGTGAATTTACCGTTTATACTAGATAGTTTGTTATCCATCCCTTCGACGTATTCACCAAAAAGGCCATATCTTTTAATGACTTCGCCGAATTTTCCATCTATCCCTTCTAACGATGATATGATAGGACCGACTTGTCCACTAATTAGTTCTGGCATAGAGACAATTTCTTCCCTTCCTCTGCTTATTTGCTCGAGTGTCAGGTGTTGATAGTATTTCTCTATACTGGGAATTGATAGATCTCCCTCGTAAGGTTCTTTACTGATGTTATCAATTAGAGCATCCTCGGGCTTCTTCTTTTTAATGATTTTATAAAAATCATCAACTCTGCTTTTTTCATTTTGTATAAAAATCTCAACTATGTTATTATCGATATTTCTAGCATAAAAATGACTAATACTATATTCTAAGGCTTTTTCCAATAGAAATAACCTATATCCCACGCCCTGAACTTTTTTTCCTTTGATTATGATCTTCACTATATCCACGATGTTATCCCTCATCCCTCAAATATAGTCAGGAATTGATTGAAATCTCATTTGAGTTATATAAATAATTATGTACGCTTAATCAGCTAGTTTTTTCAAGGGGAAATTGGCGCCCGTCTGTCATGTCAAGTTATAAGGGTAATATTCATCTTTCCACTCATCTTCCATAGACTACCGCGCGCGCACAAGTTGCGTCAGCCTAGTTTCTTCATCAGGTTTTCAAGGGTTGTGCCGGAGCCTTCGGATATCTCCTTTCGAGCCTCCTCAAGCTCCTTCGCCTCGTCTTCCTTCAACTCGTCCTCTGGCAGAAGCATTGCTCTAAGTTTTAGTATTTCGAGTCTTACCATGTCCAATCTGTTCAGCACCTGGTTTAGTTGGCTTTCAGTAACTGTTACGTCCATTCTCTGCCACCTGAAAGGCTGTAGAAAGAGAGTCTAAATATACTTTGGTATCCCTGCGGGTTCCTCTTACTGTTACATATGGGGTACCGCTAGTCAGTTTCAGGGTTTCCTGCTCTTGGGTCGTCCATTCTTCAGTGCTTGTTGGACTTAGATCTATGGGGTGACTGTTGCTTTGTCTCTTCGTGTTAGTTTGTGGCCTTTGGGGAGGTCACCGTCCAGTCTCGATGACGTGGCTGTAGCGCGTGCGCGCTTTATTGTCCTGAAGGAAAACAGTTATGGTTAATTATCGTTTTTCAGTAGGACGATTACGTTGCGCGTGAAACAGGAAGCCTCCCAACTTGTTGGGAGGTAGTTCACAACATTTTTAGTATAAATGGGGGGTGGAGGGTGTTTGGGCGGGGGGTTACTCTGAGCTATGCGGTTCAATGTGGTTA
>CAYONH010000057.1:0-9822 GCA_964405275.1 uncultured Candidatus Bathyarchaeia archaeon
ACGGAGACCGTGTTCGATGGGCCCGGGAGGGTTGAGCTCCTGGAGGGCAGGTACATCCTGAACCCTGGTTCGCTGCAGCGTCTGAGGAGCTATCCCAGGTACAATGAGAGGACCCGGGTGTTCGAGGGGGACGACAGGGTGACCTACGGGATCTTGGACCTCGACGAGGGCTACTTCGAGGTGAGATTCATCTAACGGTTGCTATGAACAGCGTCAATGGTTGAGGTACAGCACCTAGAGCTTGAAACCTGACCCCATACTCGTTTCATATCTTCATCCGAATTGTTATTTGTATGAGAAATACAGCATAGTTAGGATGTGATAACATGCCCCTTATCGAGATCACGGTAGCAAGAGACAATTTAAATAAAGAAGAACAGCTTCGAATAGCAAAAGCAGTTCAGACGGCTATGGTAAAGGAATATGAGGCGATTAAAGGTAGAACTCCAGGTTCCTACGTGATAGTGAGAGAAGTCGACAAAGAAACTTGGTTGGCTACAAGATCAAATTCATAGCCCTGAACAGAGACAGATACCCCCATACTCTTTTCTTCCTTGATTCAGTATTTGAGTGGTTTCCAAAAAAAAGAATTGATTCCGATTCTATTAATACCACTAGATTAGGGTATTTTTCCTTGAAATATCTTTACGAGTTTTTCGAGGTCTATGTTTCCTCCCGAGATTATGCAGACAATCTTGCCCGTCCCTGCCCTACCTGAAAGAGCAGCTGCAACAGACACAGCCCCTGCCCCCTCTGCGATGACACTGTTCTGCACAGCCAACAATTTAATCGCCTCAACAGTCTCCTCTAGAGATACAACCAGGGTGTCTTCAATCAGAGGCTTGGCCAACTCAAACATCTCTGGCAAAACCCAAGGCGCACTTATGCCATCTACGAAACTGTGCGCATAGTCAGCATTTGTGGCAGCCTTCCCAGATTTAAAGGAGGCTGTTAAAGGTTGGCTTGTTTCGATTTCACATGCGTATATCTTCACATCTGGTTTGATTGCACGTATTGCTGATGCGACGCCACAGGCTAACCCGCCTCCACCCCAAGCAACAAGAACGGTGTCGACATCAGGAAGATCCTCCAATATCTCAAGTCCTATGGTGCCATTTCCAGCCATCACCGCGGGGTCGCTAAAGGCGTGTACGAACGTTCCTTCAACCCCCTCATGTGTTCGTGTAACGAATATCTCGAAGAACTTGTCTGCTGGAACCTTGATTACCTCGGCACCTAGATTTAGTATCTTCTCAAGTTTCGTTGTTGGGGCATGTGTTGGTAGAACGATGGTGCATTTGACACCAAGTTTCTTTGCAGCCCAAGCCAATCCTAGAGCCCAGTTCCCAGCACTTACGGTCCATACTCCATTCTCCAACAGTTCCTTATCCATTGTTCTCATGGCATTGCAGGCGGCACGAATCTTGAACGCTCTAACAGGTTGAAGGTTCTCTAGTTTCAGATATATCTCTGCTGGGGCATCGTCTAAATTTAAGCGTACGAGAGGAGTGCGTACAATGTCAGATGAGATGCGTTCTTGGGCGGCTAGTATATCTTCTAAAGGAATGGAACCATAACTTTCCATGAAAGTCACACAATCTAAGATAAAATTTACTCTAGATAAAAATGTGCCTTATAACAATCACCTTTCATTCCCCCATACTCTTTTCTTCACGCCCATCTGATCCTTCGCGTGCAAGTCTATTGGGTGGACCTGCGGACACGTCTGACCTGTTCCATCAACCGTTCAACCCGTAGGGGGTCCACTGGGTTCCAGGTGTACCCGTCCTCCTTGAGGCTGGAGCCCACGATGGCCCCGTCGGCGGCCGACAGGTAGTCCCCCACGTTGTGGGGCTTGACGCCGGTGTTCACGAGCACCGGTACGTCGACAGCTTCCTTGATGGCCTCTATGACTGATAGGTCTGCCTCGGCTCCAGCCATCTTCCCAGATACCAGGATGACGTCGGCTAGGGAGGAGACGACCGCGCTGTGCGCCCGCTCCACCTCGCTGCGGGAGCCCAGGGGGGAGGCGAACTCGGGGACGACGTTGTAGAAGACCCTTATGTCATCGGCTCCGATCTGAGACCTGAAGCGTGCCAGTCTACCGGCATTGGGAGACCAAACCCCCATGTCCGACTCGTATACTCCGGTGAGTACCTCCCTGATGAAGCGGCCTCCTGTGGCGTGGGCCACGGCCATGGCGGCCCTCGGGTCCCACAGGAAGTCGACCCCGAAGGGGATGTCGGTGGGCTTGGTCTCGGCGATGACCCGGGCCATGGTAGCGATCTGCTCGGTTCCGGCCTCGAAGACGTAGGGGCGGTCGTCCTCGTTGCAGAACATGATCGCGTCGACCCCCCCTGCGACGAGGTAGGCCACGTCCCGGGCGACCCATTCGACGATGTGGTCGACCCCTCTCTCCCGGTCGTATCGGGGGGTGCCGGGCAGGGCCGGGAGGTGGGCCATGGCGATGACGGGTTTGCTGACCTGGAACAGGTCGGCGAACCATGCTTTAAAATCCATATGAAGCTTCTCCTGATGTTAGTAGGTATTAATGTTAGTTCAGCTTTGGGGCTCAGTTGAGGCCTCTAAATGGGGTTCGATGATTGAGATGCCTTCACACCCAACTCTTTTCTTTTCATTACGTCAACTTTCGCGAATGGATCGTAAATCTGAATAGATATTTAGCCACCCACGATAATCCTTGAAGCATGGGGAAGCAGGCCATCTACAGAGACCTCGCGAAATACTATGATCTGATCTATTCCTGGAAGGACTACGAGAAGGAGGCATTCGTACTCAAGCAGTTTTTCTCCGAGCACAAGAAGTCAGATGGAACAAGGCTCCTCGACGTTGCCTGTGGAACCGGGCACCATATCAAGTTTCTGAAGGACGAGTACAGCTGCACTGGGATGGACATCAGCGAGGAGATCCTGGAGATAGCGCGGAGGAACGTGGAGGACGTGGAGTTCATCCAGGCCGACATGACCTCGTTCGACTTGGAGAGGAAGTTCGATGTCATCACCTGTCTCTTCAGCTCCATCGGCTACGTCAGGACCTACGAGAACCTGAGGAAGACGATTCGGAACTTCGCGGGGCACCTGGTGGAGGGCGGGGCCGCGTTCATCGAGCCCTGGTTCACGAAGGATGTCTATGACGTGGGCAGACCGTCCATGACAATATATGATGGTGACGATGTGAAGATCGCCAGACTCAATACCTCGGACATTCAGGATGACCTCTCAATCATGGATATGCATTACCTAGTAGCTGAAAGGGATAAGGGCGTCAGACACTATGTCGACCGGCATGAACTAGGACTCTTCGAGGTTGATGAGACGCTGAAGATGATGGAGGAGTCAGGCCTTGATTCACAGTTCATATCTGAGGGCTTGATGTCGGGCAGAGGCCTCTACATAGGAATCAAAGTATGAGCTGCCTTCATCCCCGACTCTTTTCTTTTCTTCCACCTAATACAATACGGTGGTTAGATTGGGCGAACAAACTGCTCAAATAACATAGCACCGTGGTATGTCACATGATCAGCTCGGTCTCGGCAACAGTAGGAAAACTCTCCCTCGTCGCAGGGTTGGTTTTCATTGTTTTGAAGATCGTCTACAAGAGATCGCACAACGAGAAATTCAGGTCGTTCTATGAACGTAGAAGGACGTTCCTGTACCAGGTGCACGTCAACGTCTCCAAGCTTGCGGTGTTCATGGCATTCATACACGGATTCACGTTGACCCCGATAGACTGGACATATACCGTCACGGGTTGGCTCTTCGGAGTGTCCATGGTCGCCCTGCTGGGGTTGGGAGCCTACCTGAGCATCAAGAACGACGCTAAGCCCATGGATGAGGAAGACGACAGAAAATGGAGGAGACTGAGAGTCGTGAAATGGATCTTGACCGTCGTAGCAATATTCTCTCTGCTACTCCACTATAAATTGTACAATGGGTTTCCATAAAGGCGCGCGCGGGGAACACTCGGAACTCGAGCCCTAATTCTTACATTTGTTTTATCCAAAATTTTATCCCAACTTGAACCTAGTATCAACGATAATGCATGGTTGAACCGGTGACCTTCCAGATCCTCTTCCAGTTCCTGCAGACCGTAGGCGTCCTCGTGGGCGTGTTCTACTACATCATGACCATCAGGACCAACCAGAGGAACTAGGAGATATCCCTGAAAAACCAGGAACTGACCCTCCAATCCCCGGAGCTCACGAGAAAGGCACAGGAGCAGGCACTGGAGACGAGGCAGGCTCAGCTCTTCATGAACATCTACAACCAGAGCTTCGCGAACCAGGAGTGGCTCGACGCCTACAACAAGGTTGTCACGACCCACTGGGAGGACTACGAGGAGTACATACAGATAAATGACTACTGGAACCCTGAAAAATCCGACAAGGAATACATCAGAGCATCATCACTGGTCTTATGCTTCTACGAGGGCCTAGGCGTCTTCGTCAAGGAGGGGCTGGTGGACATCCGCTTGATAGCCCTCACCATGACGTTCATGACGAGGACCCTCTGGGAGAAGCTGGCGCCCGTCGTCTACGAGTCGAGGAAGCGAATGAACTACCCTCGGCAGATGAGCGAGTTCGAGTACCTCTATGACGAGCTGATGAAGTACATCGAGGAGCACCCGGAACTGAAGACCTAACCTACTCTACCATTACACTGCTTCCGGGGATCTGAGGGAATGATTCTGACCTTCCCTAGACCCTGTGGATGATCTCCCCGTCTATGAGCACCATCTCCACCCTTGTCTGCAGCTCCAGCGGGTCCCCGTCAAGGATACGCAGGTCGGCGTCCTTCCCCACCTCGATGCTCCCAACACGGTCCGCCACCCCCAGGATCTCCGCCGGGTTGATGGTAATCGCCCTGAGGGCCTCCTCGTAGGGCAGTCCGTGCTTCACGGCCATCCCAGCGGCGATGGGTAGGTAGCGTATATTGCTCCCCGTGGCGTCCGTCTGGATGGCCAGCTTCACACCGGCCTCGTACAGGACCTTCGGCGTGTCGAACCCCAGCTCCCTCATCTCCCACTTCCCCCTAGAGCTCAGGCTGGGCCCCCAGACGCAGGGGACGCCCTTCCCGGCGATCCACTCGGCTATCCTGTGCCCCTCGGTGGCGTGCTCCCACGAGATCTCGACGCCGAACTCCTCGGCGATGCGCACCGCCGTGGCGATGTCGTCCGCCCTGTGGGCGTGGGCCCTCAGGGGGATCTCCCCCTTGATCACCGGCACCAGGGCCTCCAGCTTCAGGTCCACCTCGGGCCTCTTCTCGGGGTCGTCCTTGAGCCTCTCCCTCTTCTCAGCGTAGCCCTTCGCCTTCTGCAGCCACTCCCTGAGGACCCCGGCGACCCCCATCCGGGTCGCGGGCATCCTCTTCAGCCCCTGGCCGTAGACCCGCCTCGGGTTCTCCCCGAAGGCGATCTTCATCCCCGAGGGCTCCCTCACCACCATCTCATCAGTCACCACCTTGGGGGCCGTCTTCACAACCACGCCTGTGCCCCCGATGACGTTGGCGCTCCCCGGCAGTATCTGGACCGTGGTGATCCCGGCCTTCAGGGCGGCCTCCAGCCCCCCCTCGTCGGCGTTGGCCTTGATCCCGTCCAGTGCCCTCATGTGGGGCGTAGCAGGGTCCGTGGCCTCGTTCCCGTCGCTCCCCGCCCAGCCGATCTTCTCCTCCGAGATGCCGATGTGGCAGTGGGCCTCTACGAGCCCAGGCATAACAACCTTCCCGGAGACGTCGATGACCTCGGCGTCATCTGGAATCTTGATCCTCTTACCCACCTTCACGATCTTGCCGCCGTCGACGATGACAGTCCCACCGTCGATGACCCCCTTCGTGATGGTGTAGATCTTCCCACCCTTAAACGCAAGCATGATGATCCTCTCATACCTGCTGTCATCAACCACTAAATGATTTTCCATCTCCCCCCGTCACCCCTTTATAATTCCATGCCCCCATCGAAGAAGTATGAAGTTCGAGCAGGCTCTGGGCCTCCTCTTCTTCGGCCTCACCCTCACCGCCTACGCCATCCTCTTCTACCTTGGGCGGAGGTGGAGGCGGGAGTTCGAGGCGAGGGGGGTCACCTACTGGCAGGCCCCCAAGGAGGAGCGCCTCCGGGAGCTCACAGACGACGTCTTCCGCCCTAGGCTCTTCGCCGTCTTCTACGGCCTCGCCTACTTCGCCAACGGCTACATGAAGATCACCTTCTCGATGTGGGCCCCCCTCTACCTCCTCCAGGTCCGGGGCGTCTCCACATTCGACGCCGCCCTCTTCCTGGGCCTCGTCTACATGTCCTGGCAGTGGAAGATGTTCATCGGCCTCCTCTCAGACGGCTTCCCCGTCACCTTCAGGGGAAACACCTACCGCCGGCACCCCTATTTCCTCGCCGCGGGCCTCCTCAGCCTCATCGCCCTCCTCGGCTTCCTCTCCACCGACCCCACCAACGTCCCCGTCTGGAGCCTCTTCTTCCCCCTCTGCCTCGCCATGACCACTGCAGGAGCCCTCTTCGACATCGCCGCCGACAGCTTCGCAGTGGACGTGACCCCACCCGAGTACCACGCCCGGGTCCTGGGAGGCGTCAACACATTCGGGATGGCCGTCGGCGGGGTCGCGGCCAGCCTAATCTCCCCCTACCTCATCTCCGTGGGCAGCTACTGGCTCGTCTTCATGACCGGGGGGCTGGCTGGGATGCTCGCCTTCTCATTCCTCACCCTCAAGGAGCCGAAGCTGGAGAAGGAGCGCGTCTTCAGCAGGGAGGCCATCGCCTTCACGTTCACCGAGAGGACCGTCCTCATCGCCTCACTACTCATGGTCGGCACCGCCATCGGCACCCGCCGGCTCAGCAACCCCACCGGGGGCATGTTCACCCTGATCATGAACGAGATCGTCGGCGGGTTCACCCCCACCACGGCGGGGAACATCGCCGTCGTCACCCTCCTCGCGGGTATCCCCGCATCCATCGTCGGCGGATATGCAGCCGACAGGTGGGGGCACAGGCGGGTCTACACCCTCACGGGGGTCGTCATGATGCTTTCGGGCTACCTCTGGATGACCCTGAAGCCCGGGATGACGGCTTGGTTCGTGGCGCTGGCAGTGCTCTCCAACTTCATCGAACGGGTGAACTCCGGCGGCAGGTACGCCCTCATGGCCGACGCGACGCCCCTCGCCCTCTCGGCCACCGTCTTCCAGATGTACATGTCCTTCTCGTGGGTGGGGAACATCCCGGCGTCGATCATCGTCGGGTATCTGCTCCCCAGGAACATCCCCCTCCTCTTCGCTGTCCTCTCCAGCCTCACCCTGGTGCCCCTGCTCCTGGTGCGGTACCTGGAGCCCTACGAGGCCGCCAAGGCCGTCACCGTCTGAGCCCTATACGTCCTCCACGTTCATGTAGAGCCTACGGCTGCTAGGTGACTCGTACACCTGGCCCTTCAGCGGCTTCACCATCTGGTGCACCGTGACCGTGGTATGACGGTAGCCCTCCATCAGCTCCTCAAGGGGGCTGCCCACCTCGCAGACAAGGGTGACGAAGTGCACACCCTCTTTGATAGCTAGGTTGTTCACGTGCCTGAGGAGCTCCCGGCAGCCCTCGAGGTCACGGTAGGCCAACGGCGTGAGTATTATCTGCAGAGACCTCTCACCGAAGCCCGGCATCTTCGGCACCCTCGTGAAGAGGCCCATCACCCTGAGCATTAGCATCTGCACCCTCATCCTGAGGTTGTACTTGATCACCCTGGGAGCCAGGACCCTATGATACTCCCAGGAGCCCAGGACAGCCGTTATCTTCCCTCCATCCTCGTAGACGAAGATGTCCTCCAAGCCGTAGTGGGGCATCCGCTCCACGTAGGCGAGAAAAGACTCTTCGGTTAAGGGCAGCCAGAAGTCGTGGTCCACGTACATCCCGTTGATCATCTTCACGACCTCGGGGACGTCATCCATCCGGAGGGGCCTGACGTTACTTGGGCTGGCGATCTCCCCCTCCTTGTAGGCTATGAGGAGGTTCTCCCTGACGTTCTTCCAGGGGAGGTACCCCATCTTCTCCGCCAACCTGATGGAGGGCACGTTCTCCTCAACGATGAAGGCGTACATGACGTCGGCTTCCAAGCGGTCCGCGACTCCGTCCACCTCCGCCTGGAGCATGGAGGCGATCCCCTTCCTCCTATGCTCGGGGTCAACCATGATCCCGAAGGCGTACATCGCCTTGCACATGACGCCCTCGACGTATGCCTCCCTCAGGGCGCACTCGATGGAGCCCACGATCTGGCCCCCCTCCTCGGCCACGAAGGTCCAACCCCTCTCGTAGGGCATGGACCTCGCGAAGAAGTCAGGCGACCTGTCGAACTGGAAGACGAGCTCTGTCCCCTGGGGGCACCTCATCTCCAGCCCGAGAAGCGCCTCGTTGTCCCCCGGCTCAGCCTCCCTGATCCTGATTGAACCCGCCATGATTATCCCTCCGTCCATCTCAATAAAATTTATCTGGAGGCGGCGCGAGCTCTAGAGGGACACCACGCCCACGCCTTCCCTGTTGAGGACCTCAGTCCCGTAGGGCTCCGAGAGCTTCGCCATTATGTCGATGATCCTGTTCGCAAGCCCCCCCTTCGCCAGCATCGGCCGCCCCCTCTGGCTCCGAGGCTTCTTCCAGCCCAGCTCGATGGGGTAGAGCCTCAGCTCGTCGAGAGCGTCCCCGTCGAACCTCATACTGGGGACGACGCTGATCCAGTACTTCTCGTCGTCCCCGAACCACGAGGGCTTCCGCCTCCCCGGCGTCGGCTTAGGCTTGGTCCGGGCGTCGTAGGCGTCCGCCGGGGTCCCACTGTATGGGTCCAGCTTGTACCTGTCGTAGAAGTCGGCGGGCATCCTCTCCACAGTCTGGTTCTGGAATATGAAGTCGCCGAGGCTGTAGAAGATGGGCCTCCCCTCCCGGATCTCGATGCCCCTCATCGCGTGGTGGCCGTGGCCGATGACCGCGTGAGCCCCCGCGTCAATGGCGGCCCTGGCGGACTCCTCCATGAACTCCGCTGGGCGCTCGGTGTCCTTCCAGGCACCCTCGTGGGCGTGGAGGCTGAACAGCACCCAGTCGGCCTGGCGGGCCGCCCCCCTTATCGACTCAAGGTTTCCCTCCAGATCGGACTTGTTGGCCTTGGTGTGGGAGCCCACGTCGTCTCCGGCGACGTACTTGGTGCGTAGGAGGTGGAACTCGTTGGGGTCCTCGGACTGGATGACGCCGTCGATCCCCAGCTCCTCCGATACCGTCCTGATCCTCTCCAGCGTCTCCGGCCTCACCTCGTACCACGTATCATACCTCAGGGCGTTCAATCCTGGCCTCCCCCTCATATCCCTCCTCGAGTCCCCGGCCCTCCCGAAAGGAGCGAACGACGAGCAGGCAGCGATCAGCGCCACCCTCCCCTTCGCGGTGTCCAGGTATGCTGGGGCCCGGGCCTCGGCGAGGTCCCTGCCGGTGCCGGCGTAGGTGACCCCAGCGGCCTCGAGGTAGGCCTTCGTCGCGAAGAGGCCCCCGTAGCTGTAGTCGAGGCTGTGGTTGTTGGCGGTGGAGAACAGGTTGTACCCCATCCACCGGAGCTCGTTGATGATTGAGGGGTCAGCCCGCATGTAGGTGCCGCCGGACTGGGCGGCCGGGAAGCAGTCCTCCTCGTAGTCGTGGAGGAGCATCTCGTGGTTGGTGAACGCGATGTCCGCGGCGCGGATGATCTCCACGAGTTCCATGAAGTCGGGCTCCGAGTGGACGGACTGCCTCATGGTGATGAGCGAGTCCCCCGAGGCGACGAGGGTGATCTCCTTTGTCATGGATCTA
>CAYONH010000058.1:0-9702 GCA_964405275.1 uncultured Candidatus Bathyarchaeia archaeon
AGAGGAGATCATGGAACTTCGAGGCTTTCATTCGTGACAATGATCTGTTCTTGGAGGTATTAATACGTTTTAGAGTATATTGATGCTTCGGAGTTCTATTATCGATATTCCCTTTTATCCGTGCCTGAAGGCATGACGAGTGCGAGTGGGGACATGTGAACAAGGATAGTATTTTCTCGGTTGAGTTGAAGTCCAAGAGGCATGTCAGGAGTATCTCTATCTCCGATCAGACTCATAACCGGGTTCTCTTCGAGGGAGACCTCGGGAGCCTTTTGGTGATTTCGATTATTGAGCATTGTGCACTCGAAATGGTTGGGGAATACGGCGTGCTTAGGATAGAGATAGACGAGGATGTGCTTCAGGGAGTTCTCGAGAGTCCCGATCGCGAGTTGAGCCTCAGCTCCGAGGTGGGGAGCTATACAAATACCAAGCAGATAGGAAATGAAAAAAATGAAGCGGAAAGAAATAAAAAGTGAACATGCGGGACTGATTGTACTGATTTTCTTGGCAACGATCTTTGTGGTCCCTGTACGAGCTGAGGATGAATACCAGGTCATCGTAACCCTTCAAGCGCCTGAACCGATTGCGTCCGGACGCTTCGGAGTAGAGACAAAACTGTTTGAAGGAGGATTAATAATTGGAGTATATCAAGCAGATGTAGACGAAATTACATCTGCTGGTAAAGCATACATCTACGACTCCGATTGGAAACTAAAGACAACATTGCCATCACCCACACCCGGTGAAGGAGAAGCTTTTGGCCGTCAAGTTGACGCATTTGGCGACAAGATAGTGATAGCTAACGATAGGGCTTTTGTAGAAGGTTCTATTGAAGCAGGGATGGTTTACCTTTTCGACACAGACGGGTCGCCGTTCCTAGAATTGAAGGGCCCTATCGTTGGTCTGCGCCAAAAATTTGGTGCAGAAGTCGCCCTGGGCAAGGATATCATACTGGTTGCGGAGATAGGCGGCATGATGGAAGGGGTTATCCATGCAGGTCTTGTCCACGCCTTCGATCATGAAGGGACTTATATTCGGAACCTGACTTCGCCATCCATGAAGCCAGGAGGAACGTTTGGATGGTCTATAGCTGTAAGTGATGAGTATATATTGGTAGGTGAGCCAGGGTACATTCCTCAAAGTCAGATTCCTGAAATATGTAGTGTGTACGTCTACGACTATGACTGGAACCATGTAGCAACTCTTATCGCACCTGATGAAATGGAACGAACTTGTTTCGGTATCTCAACATCAATCAGCAGTGATTATGTCATCGTAGGTGAACCCTGGGCAACCGTGGAAGGTAATGAGAAAGCTGGGAGAGCCCACATATTTGACACTGATTGGAACCATGTAGCGACCCTTCAGTCACCTACACCTGAGGATAACGGAGAGTTCGGCAGGGACGTGGCATTGGGAGGTGATATTGTGGTGGTGGGGGAGCGTAAAGGAGATGTAGATTCTATGAACGAGGGTAAGGTCCACGTCTTCGATGTCGAGGGAAACCTCATTGCTACACTTGTATCACCTGAACCTGCTGTATCCTCAATGTTTGGCTATTCAGTTGAGACAGATGGAGAGATAATAGTGGTGGGCGAGACTGGCGCTAAAGTTGGAGATGAGTCCAAGGCTGGGAAGGCCCATGTCTTCGGGAAGGGAACAACAGTCTTTGCTGTGGATGATTTATCGATAAGCCCTAATCCTGTCAACAAAGGAAAGACAGTGACTATCGCAGTTGAATGTAGAAACACGGGGACAATATCCGGTGAGTACCCAGTGGTATTGAGTATCAACAAGGCTGTTGAGGATGAGAAAACAGTCACCATAGGTCCTGATGAGACGACCAGAGTCAGCTTCGAGGTCCCTGCAGGTGAGGCTGGGGAGTACTCTGTAGATGTCAACGGTTTATCTGGAAGTTTTGATGTGGCGAAGGCTCAAACAGGCATACCTGGGTTCCTTCTAGAATCAGTCGTCATCAGCATAGTCATTGCAGTCCTAGTGTTGTGGCTTATACAGAGAAAACGTTAGAGATCCTATCTTCCGCTTTTTTTTCTACGTTCATCCTTTTCTGAAAGATGTGTGTGAGTGTGTAATAAGAGAGAGAGGGGGAGAGAGTAGGAAGAAGTAGATGGGTTTGGGGGTTAAATTTTATCCCCTATAATTACTCAGGTAGGATCTGGTAGAATCCTATTTATCAACCTGAATACGGACCTTCATAAACTCGCCCCTCTCCAGCTCCGCGGACTCAACGATCTCAATGGGGACCGTCAGCTGACCCCCCTTCTGCAACCGGGCGTAGAACTCCGCCGAGCCCCACTCCATGAACCCCAGCCTGACGTGGTACACCGTCCCGGGCTCCAGCCTGAACCTCCACCTGACCTCCACGGGCACCGTCAGCCTGTTCCCCGCAGCCAGCCGCCCCATGAACTCCACGCTCACACAACCACCCATAATTAGCTAAATATAAATAGATACAAAAACCTATTGAAAAATAGATTACAGTAATAAAAGATACGAAAAAATAACCCAGTCAAACGATTCCGAAGCGCCCCCCGTAAAAAGGAGACGCAAAACAGCTTATCGGAAAAGGGGGGGAGGGGGGCTAGGGGAAGACCCGCCTCATGTCCCTCGGGAAAGGCACCGCGTCACGGATGTGATCCAGCTTACACATCCACATCACCACCCGCTCCACCCCCAGCCCGAACCCGCTGTGAGGAACCGTCCCCCACCTCCGCAGGTCGATGTACCAGCTGTAATCCTCCGGATCCAGCCCGTCATCGTCGATACGGCTCAACAGCTGATCATAATCGTGGACCCTCTGACCACCCCCGATGATCTCCCCGTAACCCTCAGGAGCCATCAGGTCAGCCGACATCGTCACATCCGGCCTCTCCGGGTTCGGCAAGTGGTAGAAGGGCTTAATCCCCGTCGGGAACCCCACGATCCAGAAGGGAGTGTCGAACCGCTTCGTCAATGGCCCCTCCTGCTGCCAGCCGAAGTCGTCCCCCCAGTACATGTCCACCCCCTCCGACTGGACGATCTCCACCGCCTCGTCGTAGCTCACCCGGGGGAAAGGCGTCTCCAGAGCCAGCAGCTCCTCCGGGTCCCGCCCCACCGACCTCAGCTCCCGGGGCATCTCCCGGGCAAGGCTGTGCCCGATATGGGTCACCAGCTCATCCCCCACACCCGTGATCCCCGCCAGGTCCTGCCACGGCTCCTCCACCTCCAGGTGCCAGAACTCCGACAGATGCCGCCTCGTCCTGCTCGGCTCCGCCCGAAAGCTCGGCGCGATAGTGTAGATCTTCCCAAGGGACGAGATCATGGCCTCCGCGTAGAGCTGCCAGCTCTGGCTCAGGTAGACCCCCTCCCTCTCGAAGTACTCCACGTTAAACAGGGTGCTCCCCCCCTCACAGGCAGCCGTGATAAACATGGGGCTCTGGGTCTCCGTGTAGCCATGGTCCCGGAACCAGCCCCGGGCCACCTCCATGAACTTGGCCCGGATCCGCATCACCGCCTGGATCCGGGGATTCCGCACGTAGAGATGCCGGTTATCCATGAGGAACTCGACGCCGTGCTCCTGCTTCGTGATGGGGAAGTCCAGCATCGCCGCCACCGACTCAACCACGCCCCCCACAGAGACCTCGCGGCCATCCGGAGCCCTCTCGTCCACGTTCACCACGCCCTCCAGCACCACCGTGGACTCCAGCGGGAGCGCCTCCACCTCCCTGAAGACCTCCTCCCCGAGGTCCCGCATGTTCAGGGTGCACTGGACCACCGCCGTCCCATCCCTAACCGAGAGGAACTGGATCCCCCCGCTGCTCCGCTTATTGTAGAGCCAGCCCCGAACCCTCACCTGCGCACCGTCGTGTGCCCCATAGAGGATATCAACGACCCTGACGAACCCGGCCATAATCAATCGAAAAAAAGGTATGAGCCAACCCGTTAAATACTCTTTCTTAAAAAAAGAGCGGTTTACCAGGCCACCGCTTGGCCATCCGCCCTGGGGTCGGAGCCACCGCATAGGACGCCCGAATCTGGGTCCCTCGTGATTATCTGCCCTCTCCCGAATCCGTATCGGTAGGCGCCGGCGCGAGGCGACACGGTGTGGCCCATCCGTGAGAGGGCTGCCATCACATCCAGCGGGATGCCCTCCTCAAGGGCCACGTCGCTGCCGGATGTCCTGCTGTTTATGCAGAAGCGTGGGGCGTCCAGCGCCTCCTGGGGGTCCATCCCGAAGTCCACCATGTTCACTATCACCTGCATGTGTCCCTGGGGCTGCATGAAGCCCCCCATCACGCCGAAGGGGCCGTGGAGCTCTCCGTCCCTCGTCGCCATCCCCGGGATTATGGTGTGGTATGGGCGCTTCCCCGGAGCCAGGGCGTTGGGATGCTCAGGGTCCAGGCTGAAGAGGTTCCCCCGGTTCTGGAGGGTGAAGCCGCAGCCCTTGGGGATGAGCCCTGTGCCGAAGCCGTTCCAGTTGGAGTTGATGAAGCTGCAGGCGTTCCCCTCGCCGTCAGCCGTGCAGAAATAGACGGTGTCCGAACCCGCCATTGGCGACCCCCGTTCGACGTCTGCTTTCGCTCTGTCTGGGTCGAAGAGCCTCCTCCTCTCAGCAGCGTACCTCTTTGATACCAGCTCCTTGATGGGCAGCTCGACCACATCGGCGTCGGCCACGTACCATCTGGCGTCGGCGAAGGCCAGCCTCATTGCCTCGATCATGGCGTGGAGGTGCTCCGCTGAGCTGTGTTCCATGGAGGCGAGGTCGAACTCCTCCACGATGTTGAGGGCAATCAGGGCCGCGATGCCCTGCCCGTTGGGAGGTATCTCGTGGATGTCGGTGCCCCTGTAGCTGGTCGTGATGGGCTCTGGGAAGGTGCTCCTGTGCTTGGCGAGGTCGTCCAGGGTCATCAGGGAGCCCATGGGCTCGATGAGGCCGAGGATGGCCTCGGCTATCCTGCCCTCGTAGTAGCCCCCCCTACCGTGCTCCGCCAGCGTCCTGAAGGTCCTGCCAAGGGTGGGGTTCCTCATCATCTCCCCCACGCCTGGCCCCCTCCCGTCGATGAGCATCTCGTTGAAGTTGGGCCCGCTCTTGAGCCGGGCTGCCCCCCTCTGCCAGCCCCGAGCGGTCATGGGGGCCACTGGGAAGCCTCCCTCCGCCAGCTCTATCGCCGGGCCCAGGATGTCCGCCATCTCCATGGTCCCGAACTTTTCGATGGTGTCCACCCATCCCTCCGCTGCGCCCGGGATGGTGATGGCATGGATGCTCAGGGGTGGAATTCTCCCCTCGATTCCGAGCTCCGCCAGGGCCTCGATGGAGAGGCCGGCTGGTGCCCTTCCGCTCCCGTTGATTCCCTCCACGCTCCTCCTGGAGGAGTCGTAGAACAGGCAGAAGCAATCGCCACCGATTCCAGTTGACGTTGGCTCTGTCACGTTGAGCGCCGCTGCGACGGCGACAGCGGCGTCTGCTGCGTTGCCCCCCATCTGGAGGACCCTGAGGCCCGCCTCGGAGGCGAGGGGCTGGCTCGAGGCAACCATGCCCCGCCTACCATAGACGGCTGAACGGCGAGAGTTGTAAGACATGCGCCAAGTGTTCCCATCTGTGTTCAAAAGTTTATCGACAGAAGAACATTACTCGCCGTGTTTCACTTGAAATACACGGATGGCGGAGATACTGGAGTGGGTTGTTCCATGGCTGCTGAGCGCGCTAAGGATGGGTCTCAAGAAGAGGCTGATGGGTTTGACCCCGACGTGCGGTAGGTACAAGATCGAGGAGGCGGCGGCGGTGGGACAGCCGTGCGCGAGATTCCCCTACTCAGGCTTCCTGAGTGGGACCTCTCCCTGCTCTATGGGGGTCCTCGTGACCCTGAAGACGACGGGGCGCTCCGAGTCGGGGCAGCTGTAGTACTTTATCTTGTCCATGTAGTCCCAGGGCTCCGTGACCTCCCTGCACATCGCCGATGTCAGGGGGAGGATCGCGCTGAAGGCCGCCAGGCAGACGCTGTTGGTCTCCTCGAGGACGAGGCGCCCGGGGTTCCCGGTGACTGTTACTCTGTCTCCTACCTCGTAGATCTTGCAAGGACCTGATACGTGGGTCGGTTCACCGTCCAGGCTCCTGGGTTCGTTGACCTCGACGACTTCGAACACTACTTTGTACATACTGAGAACCTGGGTGCTGAAGCGATGAAAAGGTTTACTGACTCGGGTTATGCCAGGTTTTCCCCCTTAGGTTCCATGTTTGGGAGGTAAGATCGGTCTTTACGAAGGTTTTTCAGACCAAAGAACTAGGTTGAATGCAAGTGACTCTTATGCAGGAGAGAGAGTTCCGCGAGCTGTGCGAGCAGCGTGGGCTGGACGGGAAGGGGATCGAGTCGGCTGTGAGATCTGTGCTTGCGTTTGAGGAGTTCCTCGCGGGGAAGGAGAGGACCCTGGAGGAGATGACCATCGACGACGTCAAGGAGCACATCTCAGAGCTGATAGATCAAGACAAGAACACATGGGAGAGGCTGACGGCTCTCGCCAGATACAGCAACATGATAAAGAAGAACGAGGTCTACGTCTACTTCACCTCGGTACTCGGGGGGAGAACGGTGCTTCCCTCCATCTCAGAGAGGCTTGCCGACCTCGCTGGGGCCGAGAACAGGGACAAGATGTTCACGGGCATCGAGGCCCCGCCCCTCGGTTCACCGCCGGAGGAGTTCCCCAAGGTGACGGGGAGGCTGGTGGAGAGGCTTGAGAGCGAACTGGGCTCCGAGCTCTGCCATGATGTGCTTGCGGGCAACCATCACCGGATCCCGGTCGAGAACTTCGAGAAGCACAAGCTCTGGCTGGAGGAGGAGGGGAGCATCGAGGGCTACCTCAAGAGGCTCCATGACAGCGCGGTGGCCGAGCTCGAGGAGTACTCGAGGGAGGGGAAGATCTGGTACGAGCAGGAGATCACCCCGGAGGTTGTGGAGTTCGTCAGGGGCAACCAGGAGATGCTCTCAGGCGTCCGGGAGGGCGACTGGATCTACTTTACCAAGATACCGTACGCCCCCAAGGACTACATTACGGCGACGGACCCCTTGATGAAGAGGTACCACGGATGCCACTGCCCCCTCGCCAGGGAGGCCATACTGATGGATGAGACTGACATCCCGTTGACGTGGTGCTACTGCAGCGGGGGATACGGGAAGCTCAAGTTCGACGTCGTCTTCGGGGAGCCCACCGAGGTGGAGGTCCTGGAGAGCACGCTGGCCGGTGACGAGCGGTGCCGCTTCAGGGTGAAGATCCCTGAAGGCAAACGTGATTAACCCTTTAGACTAGTGGACGGATCTCTGAGATTCCTTTCAAGTTGGTGGCGCGCGCGACTCGTAAATAGTCTCAAACAGCTTCAATCGAATATTTTGACTCGGCTGCCGAGTGCTTGACCTGGAATCCCTCTGTTGAATCTGACTCTGAGAGTCCCTGTCCTGCCGTGGACGCTGACGATCTTACCAACGATCTTGGGATCTTCGACAGGCCAGCCCACTTTTAATCCAATCATCCGCCAAGCTTCCGATGGCTCTACACTCAGGACCTTAATCAGGCACTGTCTAGGGTCCTGAGTTTTCCTACCAATCCGATAATTCAGAACTAAACCTTCTACCCATTACCAAAGTTATCTTAACCTCCACATCTTTATTTCTGCCCCTTAGCCGGGCATTGAGGGTCCTTGGTCCTCCCCTGTATGTTGCAGACGAAGTATCTTGCACACTTGTCATTATTATCGGTGTAATAACTTGGGAGTATGGGGCACTTTTGGCGCATGATAACTTCGTCCTTTCGCATAAGAACTCCATTTGATAATGTTATAAGTATCGGTGTCAAGACGGGGAAGTTCCAGATACGTCAAGGTGCATGAATACGTGAATGGTTGAGTAGCTCTGACTTCGTCCACATACTATTCAGTCAGATAAAAACTAAGATCGGCTGTCTTTTCGTGAGAAGCGGAGTTACTCCCTCTGCTCACGCGCGCCCAAACCCACACACACAACGACGAACGACAGAGTACATGTACGGTGAAATCTCGCGCGGAAAATCATTAAACGTGGAGAGCATAGCTATTAAGATTCAAGTCTAGGGAGTCAATTACAAATGTCACAAACAGATCTTGAGAAAAGAGTCGTGGAAATAATGAAAGTCTTTCAGTCCACCGACATATATTGAAAGTTGCATTGGTTATCGGTACTAGACCCCAAGTCATTAATTCGGAACCAATTATCCATGCTTCAAAGGGGCTTCGCGCGAGCGTGCGTCGCGTATGAAGTCAATTGGAGTATTGGGTGATTTGATTTGTGTAGAACTGAATTAGTTGGTTGATGTTGTTCTCAATCGTAAATTCAAATCTTTTCTTGATTACAATTTCTTTTAGTTCATTACTTTCAAAAAGTTGTTCCTTCATATCGCTAAAGTTGTTGATGACAAGACCAACTTTATGTTCCTCGACGAACATGCTGAGGGTCTTGTGGGGAAGAGTCAAGACGGGAAGCCCGCATGCGATGTATTCAATAGCCTTGTTGGGCAGGCAAACGTCGAGATGCTCTTTATTCATCACATCGTTGAAGCCAGCCCACCCAAAATCGTATTTTTGTAACTCATCGAGCATCAGCACCTTCCGGTCGAAATGCCCGTGATAATGGACAAGGTCCTCCTCCTCAGCCAGTAAAGAGTACGCCTCATCCTCTCTCGCCGCGTATATATGAATGTGGAAACCTTGCTCCGCTATTTCCCTGAATATTCCTCTTAAGTCATAATGGTGCCCCTCTATCTGGCTGGTGATGGTACCAGCATACACGATGTGAATCTCCCCATCCTTATCCGAAAATTTATCGGTCCAGTCCCAAGGCATCATGTCCTCGGAGACATAGTTGCGAAAGACGAGGTCGGACTCGTTGACGGTATACCGTTTCCTGATGTAGTCTCCAACCCCTTCAGTAACGTATAACCTACCGTCGCTCTCTTCGTTCGCTATCTTCTCTTCCTCAGCATATTCCTGTATTCTATCCTCGTCATCACCGACATGGTAACCCATCTTCCGCATAGTCAGCGCATCATGGGTGTCGTGGATGATCGGGATATCGTCTACTGCGTTAATCGCTGATACTGTCAGGAAGTCTGGCGCATTGTGGCTGTGGATGATATTAGGCTTGTATCTTTCAGCCAGCTCGGAGATGCCCTTCTCGGGGTCTTCCCTGCTCAACTTGACAAATTCGTCGAAAAACTCGTCTCCATAACCATACAGATCAGTCAACGTTCTATCTAGGTAGCCGAAGACGAGTGAAACATCTTCGCCCAGTGCACCCTTCAATCCTTTGGCAAGCTTCAACGCCCGGATACAGGGCTGAGGCTGGAGGAACAACAATCGCATCAATATCACATCCATTTTTCTCTTTCATTGCGCACATTAAGCCCGAATAGCATGAATCTTCTGACTGTTATCAGTGCGCGGGTATCTCATTTACAGTATTTACGATATATAAGATTGGTGCAGACCACTGAACTGCGCGCGCACTAGGTTTAGAACAGGTGCCAGTGCTGTGGGTGTGTTAAGATAATTGCTTTGTCTCCAGATTTAAGATTCTCCAGATTTAGGTACCCTGGATGCCATCTTCTCTTTTCAGATGTAAAGGATGAATCTGAATAATATAGATTATTATCAAGATGATAAGCATCATACTTCAGCTT
>CAYONH010000059.1:0-9605 GCA_964405275.1 uncultured Candidatus Bathyarchaeia archaeon
TCCACGTTGTCTGCGTCGTTGATCGAGACGTCGATCCCGGAACGCTCCTTGAGGACCCAGCGGTAGAGCCCCTCCCTGTTCCTCTCCTTCATCTTCTCGGAGAGCTCCCTATACGTCTCCGAGCTGATCCCCTCGACACCATACAGGTCCCTGGCGGCGATCTCGACAGTCCTGGCGTAACCCGTGTTCCTTATCATCTCCCACCAGGGCTCGAAGACCTCCCACCTCTCCTCCAGGGGGACCTTTGGATCCCGGATCTTACGGAGCTCTCCCTCGGTCATCCCCGCTGATCGGAGGTCCGAAGAGGCGTAATGGGAGAAGAAGGTGGCCAAGACGTCTACATCTGAGTTGAGCCTCTCCCTCTCCGGGATCAGGTGCTCGTGCGTGTCGACCAACCGAATGCGGTCAACGTGACCCTTGATCTCATCGTAGATGGGGTCTACCATAGAACATCGGTCCTCTCTCTGTTGATGATCCTATTTGTCTTTTATTCATGACACAACATACCGTGAAAAGTCATCCACCCTGACGAGAACAGATCTCATCGGAATGAGTTAGTCGAGGGTGACATCCTCTCTATACCCTACAATAAGAGAATCAAAGCAGAAAGTGAACCGACCTAGGCCCGTCTGGGCTTGTACTTCTTCTCCTTGTACTTGCTGACGATGCGGACGTGCTCACCCTTCCGGGTGACAGCGGAGTCGATGCTATCAGCCATCTCCTCGCACTCCCTCCGCCATTCGCACTCCTGACACTCTTCCTCCGTGCCGTACATCCCGATACAGACGGGACGACTACCTCTGCTCATATCAAAATCAACCCCTCGACCCATGCTTAAAAAACGTTCCGCACTACGCAGGCCGCAGGGGAGAGGGGCTCTAATTTGGACTTCCGTCAGAAGATGAGGTCGGAGAGGCTGTCCCTGACCTGCTCGACGGTGGTCTCATCTATGGCCACCATGCCGGGCTGTGCCTTCATGGACGCAGCGTACTTCTCCTCCGTGTACTGGACCCTCATGGTGTAGGGCGGGTCGACAGTCCAGGGCTCGACGCTCCCGATCTTGGACATGGCCCTCCTCGCAGCCTCTCGGATGACCTCCTGTGCCTTCGCCGGGGAGAGGGAGACGGCCTTCCTCACCGACAGGGCGCCCAGCTTCTCCTTCTCCTCCAACCCCCACTTGACCACCGCCCCCTCGATCCCTGGGACCAGAACCCTCGCCTCGTCTATCGCGGCTTTGTCCCCGCTCACGAAGACCGTGGGGACACCCACGGCGCCGAAGCCCGCCATGTTCATGGCTATCTCGCCGATCTTGGACCCGTTGAGCCAGACGTTCTCCAGCAGCGGTGTGAAGGAGTGGGCCAGGACCCCGCCCTCGGCCCCCGCCATCCCGTGCAGCCCGTAGAGGAACATGGCGTCGAATGACTCGTCGTACCCCGCGGGGCCGGCGTCCCCCGCGTGCATGACCAGCCTGCACTCCGGGTGGAGGAGCTCCACATCGATCCCCCCGGGGAAGGCCCCGTGGCCGGGCCACGCGTACACCTCAGTGGCACCGCCGTCCAGGGCCCCGTCAACCAGGGCGTTGAGCTCCAACGTCGCCATCCTGATGGCCTGCCGGTAGTACTCCCCCTCCTCCATGCACTGCTTCATGAAGTCGACGACCCCCGCCGTCCCCTCGAGGTCGCAGACAACGTAGACCTTCATAGGCACACCCACGATCTAATGGATAGAGGAGAGGATAAAATAGTCTATCTCCTTGATGTCAATGGAATAGAGCCGTGTTGGTATTGTTATATACGTGAAATGCTGAACTGATTCAACATGATATCGAAGGGCGACCTCAGGTTCAACTGCTGTGAAAGCGCGCTCCTGAGGATAGACGAGAAGGTTCCACTCCCCGACTTCGGGAACGACACGATGCGGATCGCCTCCATGTTCGGCGGAGGCGTCTGCGGCTGGCAGAGCGTCTGCGGGGCGGTGAGCGGGGCCTCCATGGCCATAGGCCTCATGAAGGGGACCAACGGGAACGAGGACTTGGATACATTCACGGGGATGCGCAAGGCTGCTGGGGACGCGTGCAAGGAGTTCATGAGAGCCTTCGAGGCCAAATGGGGGTCCATCAACTGCCTCGACCTCCTGGGGGTGGACTTCAGGAAAGATGAGGGGCGGAAGATATACGATGGCATGAAGGAACGCGGGGAGACCCATTGCAGCGAATACGTCGAATGGGCCGCTGATTGGATGGCGGAGAAGCTTTCCACGTGACGCCAGCATCACGCATCCAATTTTACTGAAACACCATCCAAATTACGCCCTGAAGAGCCCTTCCCTACCCTTTCAGCCTGCGAGGGGTTAAAATTTCACCAATCTTATCTGATCTTCGAGATTAGACCATGGCCGTCCTCACAACGACTCTGATATTGATAACATGTCTGTCCTTTGTCTCAGGGGTGGTGGACATGTGCCTGGGGATGGGATACGGCTTCACCGTTACGCCCGTCCTGCTGCTCATGGGCTACGATCCGGTTCAGGTCGTTCCTGCCGTCCTTTTCTCCTCTTTCGCTGGAGGGATCCTCAGCTCCACCTTCCATCACCTCTTCAAAAACGTGGACTTCCGGTTCGACGGGCAGGCCTTCAAAACATCGGCGATCATAGGCGGTGTGGGAGCCGTCGGAGCCGTGGTTGGCGCCCTAATATCGCTGGGGATCTCCAAGTTTCTGCTGAGCCTCTACATAGGCCTCCTGGTGACGGCCTCGGGCGTCTTCGTCTTGAAGAGCAAAGGTATCTCATTCACCTTCTCGTGGCCCAAGATCGTCGCTATAAGCATCCTCGGAGCCTTCAACAAGGGTCTGAGCGGTAGCGGCTTCGGTCCCATCGTCACCACAGGCAGCCTCCTCTCGGGCCTCGACGAGAAGACGTCGGTCTCGATCCAAGCCCTCTCTGAGCTCCCGGTGAGTCTCGTCGGCTTTCTCACCTTCATCTATGTCGGTGCACAGGTCGATTGGGGGGTCACCACCGCCCTCAGCGCAGGCGTTTGTGTCGCGGCACCTATAGCTGCCTGGCTCGTCCACAGGATAGATGTTGAGAGGCTTAGGCTCCTGATAGGCGTAGCAGCGGTTGTCGTAGGGCTAGCAACCCTCTTGAAGACCCTCCTCTAGGGGCAGGGGGCGGAGCACCTCACATACTTATAATCCCCTCCTCCCATGTCAATAGCCATGTCCGAGATGAGCGAGATAGTAATCTTCGAGACCAGCATGGGCGTCATAGAGATCGAGATGGACAGGGAGAACGCGCCCATCACTGTAGAGAACTTCGTCAAGTACGCCAGCAACGGCTTCTTCGACGGCACAGTGTTCCACAGGGTCATCCCCGGATTCGTAGTCCAAGGCGGCGGCCACCTCCCGGACTGCACCCAGAAGCAGACCCGGGCCCCCATCAAGCTGGAGGCGGACAACGGCCTCAGGAACGACAGGGGGACCATCTCCATGGCCAGGACCAACGACCCGAACTCGGCGACGAGCCAGTTCTTCCTCAACCTCGTGGACAACGGTAACCTGAACCGCTCCCCCGGGAACGACGGATACGCCGTCTTCGGGAAGATAACCACTGGGATGGATGTCGTCGACAGAATCGCCTCAGTCAGAACCGGTGGCAGGGGCATGAATCGTGACTGGCCCGTCGAGGACATAACGATAAAGAGAGCGTACGTGAAAAACTGAAGCGCGAAAAGTTCCATGGCGGACGACCAAGCCATGGGAGATCCCAGAATTAAATTTCTATTCTTACTATAATTATAGACTCTTTCTCAGCTCGTCGTAGGTGGGGGCATGAATCGAGGTGGACGCCTTCAATTTGGTGAACTCCTCATCGAGTACCTCCAGCTCTCCCCTCATGGCCTCCCCCCTGGTGAGGACGTACTCGAGTTCAGCCTTGTTCAGCTCCCTTCGAAGATAGGGTACAGCCAGCATCATGGGGAGCCCTTCCAGCCTCTTCAGGCCCTCCATCGCGAACGGGTAGCCCAGCTCCTTGAGGACGCTGAACCCCTCCCGCATAGCCTTGATCGCATCGGTCATGCCCTCCCTGTCTCCGGTCAACCTCTTGACGTCATGCTCCGCCTTGATATAGGAGTAGGCCAGGGGGAGTATCACCGCGGCGTGGTACTTGAGCCAAGCCTCCATGTCTCGGTTGGCCACCACGTTGAACCCAGCCCCCTCGAGGAGTCCCGTGATCCAGGTGAGCCTCTCCGATGCCCCGCCGTCCAGTTCACCGATGGAGATCGAGGTCTTCTCAGCGGTCTTGTACTGGACGGTGCGCCCCTCTATTGTGCCGTTCATGAAGGGGAAACCCAGGAGCACTCGGTCACGGCCTAGGAGGCGGACCATCTCACCGGAGCCCTCGACGTTGTTCCCGAGGAAGAGGACGTTGGGGGTGTAGATGTTGGCGGAGAGGAAGGGGAGCACCCCCGAGTAGTGGTTCTTCCCCACGGTCACGATGACCAGGTCGTAGGCGTCCTCCGGAAAGAGCCTATCGATGACGTCGACCTTCCGACTAGTCGCCCTCTCCGTGCCGACGGGCTCCAGCATGACGCCGTAGCGCTGGATGTACTCCAGCCGCTGACCCCTCGCTAAAACCGTGACATCCAAGCCAGCATCCTGGAGCATGTAAGCCAGAATCGTCCCCACTGGACCTGCTCCGTAGACGAGTATCCTCCTAGCCTTTTCTTCATCCATCGTGGGCACCGAAAACCGCGTGTCGTCCCTTTTCGCGCATTTAATTGGGGGTATCCAATAAAACATCTATGCATTCAGGCCTCCCGTTAAGCCCTGTAGGAAGCCTCATCGGAGCTGAAATCGGGAAACCAAACCGATATAACCTCAGTTTGGCTCTATTTTTTGGCTGATCAACATGAATCAGGCCCCTTTCTACCAGGTCGACGCGTTCACAGAGGTGCCCTTCAAGGGGAACCCGGCGGCGGTCTGCCTTATGCCTTGCGACCTTGAGGACGACCTCTACCCGTCCATCGCCAAGGAGATGAACCTCTCCGAGACGGCCTTCGTCGAGGAGACGAGCCTCAAGGGCATCTATAATCTGAGGTGGTTCACCCCCGCCAGGGAGGTCCCCCTCTGCGGTCACGCCACCCTGGCCTCCGCATACGTTCTCTTCGAGCACGCAGGCTTCGACGGCGACAGGATAACGTTCCACACCCTGAGCGGAGCCCTCTACGCTGAGAGCACCCTTGACGGCATCCGTCTCGACTTCCCCCGGAACGACCCCTTCGAGGTGGAGCCCCCTGGGGAGGTTCTGGGAGCCCTCGGCGTCTCCGAGCCGGAGGATGTCCAGTACTCCGACACTAACCAGAAGCTTCTCGTCCTCCTGAGCGATCCCGGGGAAGTCCGCAGCTGCAGCCCCGACTTCGACGCCCTCCTAAACGCTGATAACCCCCTGGGCTGGAGGGGCATCATAGTCACGGCGAAGGGACCCAGCCCCTACGACTTCGTCTCCCGGTTCTTCGCTCCGCTGATGGGGATCAACGAGGACCCCGTGACGGGCTCCGCTCACACCGTCCTCGCGCCCTACTGGGCCGAGAGGCTGGGGAAGGCAAAGATGCACGCCTACCAGTCCTCCGAACGAGGAGGGGAGTTGAACGTCGAACTCACGGATGAAAGGGTTCACATAACTGGGAAAGCCACGACCGTTATCGTGGGTACCCTATACTACTGAGTACGCGGGCTTCACTTGCTTGGATCCCCTTCATGAGATTAAACCAGTGAAACTAAGTCTCTCGTCCCCTAGATAATTTCCGGATGATACCCACGACGAGATTCAAACCGGGCACGTCCCTCATGTATCGACGGTGGTCCTCTCCAAACTTTTCCAACAGCATCCCATCGGCCTTCCGCACGTCCATGTAGAAGAGAAGGCCCCCGGGGACTCCCATGGCGACACTAAGCCAGTGCTGGGAGAGCAGCATTAGGGCGGGTACCACCATCATGAAGCCCAAATATTGGGGATGACGGACAACGGAGTATATGCCGGTGTTCACCAGATCAGTCGATCTGAGCGGGCTCTCCCCCTCCGGTGCTCCGCCCTCCTTCTTCAGCTCCTGCCAGCCCATCGAGGCGAGTAGGAGGCCTCCAACGAGCGTAAGCCACCCGAGGTAGACGGAGGCCCTATTTCCCATGCTGTTGTAGTAGTAGGCGCTCGCTACGATCTGTATCAACAGCAGGAGGGAGTAGAGAACCATGAACCTGTCTTTCTTCCAGTCGTAATCCCCGCGGTCAGCCTCTCCTGACATTGCTCTATTCACTCCCCCTGAGCCAGCGTAAGAGCCCTGGAACCGGATTCAGGCCGGATACCTTCTCCATGTAGAGCCCGTAGTCATCCCCAAACTTGTCCAGGAGGTTGGCGTCGGCCCTCCTAGAGTCTAGGATGGTGCCGACCACCACCGGCAGGACGAGGAACGCGTTCAGCCAGTACTGGGATATCAGGGCGAGTGCCAGGCTGATGAGTATCCCGGCGAGGAACTGGGGGTGGCGGACGATCGAATAGATACCGATGTCCACGAGGACCGTTGTCTTCATGTAGCTCTTCCCCTTCGGGACGCCCCCCTTCCTCTTGAAGGCGTATATGGGCAGCCAGCCGAAGACCCCGCTTACGCCCATGATCAGCCATCCCAAGTTGGCAACACCGTCGAGGCCCATGCTGTTGTAGTTGAGAACGGTGAGACCGATCTGGGCCATCATGCAGGCGCCGTATGCGTATGACAGGGCCCAGTCCCTCCACGAAGAGGTGTCTCCGGTTTCCTCTGACATCAAATCGTTATCCTTCCCTGATGTTTTTAACCCTCTTGTCAGATATTTTCCGTCTCCAGAATCCAGCCCCTTCCATACTTCTATGACATTGGCATGCATCCCTGTCATCTCTTCCTCCAGCAGAGCCTTGAGTAAGAGACCATACCAACGACGAAGATCAGCGCTGTTAAGACAATTGACGAGACCGTCTGCACGGTGCTCAACGGATTGTAGCCTATGAACTCCTCCCCCACGAGAAGGTAGACCATTGCAGCGTTTGCTGATGATACGGGATGCAGCCTCGCAAAGGCTTGGAGCACCGTCGGTAGTTGGGGGAAGGGCAGAGCCATTCCACCCAGAAAGTATGTAATCAGGGTCAGGGCGACCCCTGTATGGGTTGCGGCGGACTCTCCTTTCACGAAGGCGGCTATGATAAGGCCGACACCCGCTGATGCTACCACCGTGAGGAGGCTGAAGCCAACAGCCCAGAAGACTTCCGTTAAGCCGTAGTCGAACCTAGCTCCATATATGAAACCGGATACCAGCATCAGGAGGGCTCCAAGAATCGAGGTCACCATGGTGGCGAGTATTCTCCCTAGACCCTCCAGCCAGGGGCTGACGGGCATCGACGCCATCTTCAGGTAGAGCCCCCTCTCACCGTCCGTGGCTATCGACCCAGGAAGATTCGACTGTCCAGCCGTCATCACGAGGAAAGTGACCATGGTTAGTGTGAGACCCCCCTTCAGGCTTGAGACCACATCAGCCGGCACGCCGCTGTACATCACCGGGAGCACGATCAGGAAGAAGAGAGGGATGGCGTACGTCCAGAACACGACGGTCCTTTCCCTTAGAAATTCCTTAAGTGACTTCCCCGTCACAGCTAGAACCACGTTCATCGCTATCAACTCCTCAGGAACTTCCTCGTCACCTTGAAGAACACGTCCTCAAGAGAGGGTGCCCTAGTCTCAAGCCTGCTTGCCTGGCAGCCGATCTCATCTAGGGCTCTGACGATGGCCGGCAACGTCTCCTCGGGTTCCTCGCAGAAGACCTTGTAGCCTTCATCCGTCTCCTGGAGTTCCCTCTCGGAGCAGAAGGCCATTAAGATGTTCTCGATGTCCTTGCCCTTGCGGGGGGTCTCCACATCTATGACGTTCATGAGGCCGCTGCCATTCTTCAGCTTCTCAGGGTCGCCCTCAAGTATGATCCTGCCATCATCCATGAAGCCCACCCTGGAAGCCGCCTCGGCGTCCTCGCCTATATGAGTGACCATGAAGACGGTGACTCCCTTGGTGTTCACCTCCTTCAGCATTCTCAGAAAGTCCTTCCTCGCTGAGGGGTCGAGGCCTGTAGTGGGTTCATCAAGGAAAAGAACGTCTGCTCCCGGGAGCAGCGCGGTGGCGACCTCCAGCCTCTTCCTCATCCCCCCGCTGTACTCTGAGACCCTTTTCCCAGAGTAGTCCTGAAGCTCCATTTTCTTCAGTAGCTCACATGCAAGAGCCTCCGCCTCACCCCTGGGGAAACCGAATAATCTAGCGAAGTAGACGAGGTTCTCACTGCCTGTTAGAGTAGAGCAGGAGAAGTTCTCCTGAGGGACGTAGCCGATACGCTTCTTCACCTCGTGCGCTTCATTCACGGCGTCGTGTCCTTGGACTGAGGCTGTTCCCGTGGTGGGGCGGCTGTTACATGTAAGAATGGAGATGAGTGTGGTCTTGCCGGAGCCATTCTGCCCCATGAGGGCGTAGAACTCCCCACGCCTGACGTTCAGGTCCACTCCCCTGAGGACCTCGAGGCTACCGTAGGACTTGTGGAGGTCCGTGACCGCGATGGCTGTCACTGGGTATCCCTCCATCTCCTCCAGATCATCTGGCATCCCTCGACGATGCAGATCCCCAGCAGCATGCTCATGACTGTGTTCTTCAGGAAGCTGTCGATGACTCCTACGATCGAGACCTCGATGAGGACGTGTAATCCGACCTCCTCGAAGAATCCTCTGACGTCTCCAACCTTGACTTTAAGCATCCCGGTGTTCGGTTCATGGATGCCTTTCTCAATGCCCATATTTATTAAACCAAGATGGTTGCAGGGCGCAGGTCATTTAAAGGGGGGTCAATCTCTGCGGAGCAGAGCTCCACCCGATATAAAGGGATACTAAACTCTGTCCCACAGAGAAGAATCCCGTTTTATATTGACTCGCCCCCATCACTCATACTGAATTAGGCTGGTGAGAAGCTTGGAGGAGATCAGGAAGATAGAGGAGGCCCTTCTCGTAGTTGAAAGGTATGAGGCCTACCTATTCAAGCGGGCCTTGGGGATTGCGTTCATCGTCTGTGGCGTCGTCTTCCCCTTGACCGCCTTCATGGTCCTGAAGGCGGAACCGTTGGCTGAGCTTCTCAACATGAATTCGGGAGCCTTCATCACGTTCGCCCCTACAATAACTCTGCTCGTTGGTATGGCAGCTATCATCTACTCCTTCACGTCGGCTCACGTCGTCACCGCCAGGATGCGGAAGACCCCTGTGAAGAAGGACATCACCCATATGATCGTCATGTTCCTAGTCTGGTTCTTAGCGTTCTATCTAACAAACTATGTGCCGGAGCCGTATACGGCAGTGTCTTGGCTCTGGGCCGGGGGAGTGGCCAGCCTGATCTCTTACTCTGTCCTCAAATGGGAGAACCCGAGCTGGGTCTACCCTGAACTCCTCATCGTAGGGGTTATATGCCTGACGGTCTCCGTTCCTCTTCTCCTGATGAGGGGTTCACAGCTTGTCGAGGCGTTGGCGTTCCTAACGTTCGGCGTAAGCTTCATCGCCGGAGGCTT
>CAYONH010000060.1:0-7273 GCA_964405275.1 uncultured Candidatus Bathyarchaeia archaeon
TTGCGGGGTTCATCTACTAGTAAAAGGATTGTTCCATTTGGCGAATAGCGAATATAATCATTGAATAAAGGAACGGGGTCGCCTCAACCTCGCACACGCACAAGTCCCTAATCTTAAAATTATTAAATAAAAGCTGGGTGAGAGTCCTTTCTATGGCCGGGGCAGGGCTGCTTCTGGGCGTCGACATCGGCGGCACGTTCACAGATCTCATGCTCTTCGACCCAGGGACGGGGTTGATGGACTTCATGAAGGTCCTGACGACCCCAGACGACCTCTCCAGGGGCGTCCTCAAGGGGATCAGGGCGATCACCGAGGCCAGAGAAACATCTGCAGAAGAGATCTCCTCGGCGATCCACGGCAGCACCATCGGCATCAACACCATCATCGAGCGGAAAGGAGCGAGGACCGGCCTCATAACCACCGAGGGCTTCGAGGACGTGCTCCTCATCGGGAGGCAGACGAGACCCAGGATCTACGACTGGACCGTGGGGAGGCCCAGGCCCCTCGTCCCCGGATCCCTAAGAAAGGGAGTCAGGGAGAGGATCTCCTACAAGGGCGAAATCCTAGAGCCCCTGGACCTCGAAGGCCTCAGAGACTCGTTAAGACACCTCAAGGAAGATGGGGCTGAGTCGGTAGCCATCTGCCTCCTTCATTCATATGCGAACCCCAGCCACGAGAAGGAGATCAAGAGAGCCATCGGGTCGATATGGCCAAATGCCTATGTCTCAGTCTCATCGGGACTCCTACCTGAGTTCCGGGAATACGAGAGGATGAGCACCACAGTGGCAAACGCGTACATCGGCCCCATCGTCTCCAAGTACATCGAGGACCTAGAGAAATCTGTAGAGGACGTCGGTGTACGACAGCTCCTGGTGATGCAGGCCAACGGGGGGCTCATGACCACCGGGGACGCGATGACTCGGGCGGTGAACACCGTCGAGTCGGGGCCGGCCGGCGGGGTCATCGCAGCCGCCTATATCGGCGGCCTCGTTGGCAGGGGGAAGATCATCTCCTTTGACATGGGAGGGACCACGGCGAAGAGCAGCATCGTCATCGACGGAAAACCCCTAGTCACCACCGACTACGAGATCTCACCCATCGAGCATGGCGGGAGGATCGTGAAGGGCTCGGGCTACCCCATCAAGACCCCCGTCGTCGACCTCGTCGAGGTGGGAGCTGGAGGAGGGAGCATCGCCTGGATCGACTCGGGAGGAGCCCTCAGGGTGGGCCCTATGAGCGTTGGAGCGGACCCGGGCCCGGCCTGCTACGGGATGGGAGGAATGGAGCCCACAATCACCGACGCGAACGTCATCCTGGGGAGGATCAACCCAGACTATTTCCTGGGGGGTAAGATGACCCTCGACGCCGAGGCCTCGAGGAGGGCCCTAGCGGGAATCGCCGGGGAGTTGGGGGTCAGTACTGTGGAGGCCGCGGAGGGGATCGTCAGGGTTGCCAACTCGACGATGGCCAGGAGCATCAGGTATGTCACCACCGAGCGGGGGTACGACGCCCGGGAGTTCTGCATCGTGGCATTCGGCGGAGCCGCCCCTGTCCAAGTGGTCGACCTCGCAGAGGCGGTGGGGATACGCGAGGTGATCATACCGCCTTCCCCGGGTGTATTCTCGGCGTTCGGCTTCCTGGTCGCCGACGTCGTGCACCACTACGTCAAGACGGTCTACATTAAGGCCCCAGAGGTCAGTGCCGAGCGGGTCGAAGCTATATTCATGGAGATGGAGGAGACGGGGTCAATCCAGCTCGACGAGGACGAGGCTCCCCGCGAGGACAGGAAGCTGGACAGATTCGTTGACGTGCGTTATATCGGTCAGAGTCACGAGCTGAACGTCCCGGTGCCCTCAGAGATAGGGGAGGACGGCCTCGAGGAGATCGTGAGACGCTTCCACACCATCCACATGAAGCATTACGGCTACAGCATGCCAGATGAGGAGGTGGCCCTCGTCAGCTTCAGGCTCGTGGCGAGGGGCATAAGGTCGAAACCCGCGATTGAGGTGAAATCGACGCGTGTCGGCAATATCTTTGAGGCTTTGAAAGGGAGCAGGCTCGTCCACTTCGCAGACGGGGGCTGGATCGAATGTGACGTGTACGACAGGGAGCTGTTGAATCCTAGGAGCCTCTTTCAAGGGCCCTGCGTCGTGGAGGAGTGGGATACGACTACAATAGTGAACGGTGGCTACAGTGTGGAGGTCGACGCCTGGGGTAATCTATTATTGACTCGGGGAGGTGGAGCATAGCAATGGCTGGTCTCGACGCCGCGACCCTCGAGGTGATGAGGAACTCCTTATTCTCCATCGCCGAGGAGATGGGAGCGGTCCTCGTGAGGGCTGCCTACTCGACGAACATCAAGGACCGGAGGGACTGCAGCTGTGCAATCTACACTCCCAGGGGGGAGCTCGCAGCCCAGGCGGAGCACATACCCCTCCATCTGGGCATCATGCCCTCGGCGGTAAGGGGGCTCCTCTCCTACTGCAAGGATCACTCGATCGAGATGGAGCCGGGGGATGCCTTCCTCTTCAACGACCCGTTCATAACGGGATCCCACACCTGGGACCTGATGGTGGCCACACCAGTGTTCCACGGCGGAGAGATACAGGCTATAGTCGGCAATCTCGCCCACCACGCCGACATCGGGGAGCACAAGAGCCACGTCCCCACCGAGGCCCTCGACGAAGGAATCCGCATCCCGCCGGTAAAGATCCAAAAAAAGGGAGATCTAGACGAAGAGGTTCTGAGCCTCATTAGATCTAACGTCAGGATCGAGGAGGTAGGGAGAGACTTGCTGGCCCAGCTGGGGGCCAACGCGAAAGGAGTTGAGAGGATGAGGGAGCTCATCGAGCGCCACGGCAGAACAGGTTCTCGAATGTACATGGATGAGTTGATAAGTTACTCTGAGCGGAGGATCAGGGCAGGGATATCACGGCTACCGAAGAGAAGAGCCTCCTTCGAAGACTATGTCGAGGGTGACGGGATCACCGACGAACCGGTCAAGATCAAGGTGACCGTCTCGATCGAGGACTTCGACATCATCATCGACTTCACCGGAACCGATCCCATGGTCAGGGGCCCCATCAATTCTCCGTTCCCGGTCACGATGGCGTGCGCAGGGTACTGCGTCAAGAGCCTCGTCGATCCCGACGCCCCCAGCAACGAGGGGATATACAGGCCCATACGCGTCGAGGCTCCAGAGGGATCACTGGTGAACGCCAGGTATCCTGCCGCGGTAGCCTACGCCAACTCGGTCACCTGCATGCGCTTGGTCGATGTCATTCTGGGCGCCTTCGCGAAGATCGTGCCGGATCGGGTATGCGCCGCCTCGACGGGGACGATGAACGCCCTCAACATCAAAGGAGTCAATCCAGAGACCGGGAGGTTCTACGGCTACATCGAGACCTACGGAGGGGGCTGGGGGGCGATGCGGGGTATGGACGGTCTCGACGCCACCCACACTCACATGACCAACACGAGGAACGCTCCCGTCGAGGCCATCGAGATCGCTTACCCCCTCAGAGTCCACAGGTATGGGATCTTAAGAGACAGCGAGGGGGCTGGCGAGCGGAGGGGAGGCGTCGGCATCATCCGGGAGATCGAAGCCATCGACCACACCGCCACCCTCGGGGGACGGGGAGATCGGGTGAAAATCAAGCCCTGGGGGCTCGAGGGAGGAAAGGAGGCCTCGGGCTCCAGGTATTACAAGAAGCTGAGAGACGGAGAAAGTGTCCCCCTCCCGTCGAAGTTCCAGGGGATCATCCTCAAGCCCGGGGAGAGGATCGTGATCGAGACGGCGGGAGGCGGAGGCTGGGGAGACCCATACGCAAGGGACCCCGAACTCGTGAGGAGAGACGTCGTCGAGGGGTTGATAACCCTTGAGAGGGCTCGGGAGGCCTACGGCGTAGCGATCGACCCGGAGACCCTCGAGGTTCTCCAGGTGGAGACACGCGCGCGACGCGAATATACTTGAGGGGATTTTGCGCGCGCGGCCTGATCATGCTGCCGGCGCTGCCGAAGGCGGCGTTCATCGACATCATCAGCCCCCTAAAGTCGGGAAGCTGCTCTATGACCGGCCCCAGAGCCGAGGGGGCGCGCGCATTATCGTATCAAGGATGGAATAGAGTTATGCGAGCTAGTTTATCTCGCGCCAAATCTTTGAGACCTTTGAGCCCTCGAATATAGGCTCTATGTTCCAATTCTCAAGTGGGTAGAAGTGCATGACCAATCTCATTATCTGATCTTCATTCTCGGCTTCGATTACCCGGAATCCCTGGCCCAGCCCGATCATGTAAGATGGATGGAGCTTCGGATACTTTTCGGGCGATCGCTCCATAAGTTCGTCGAGCTCCTTGCTCTTCTTGCTTATCCACTCAGAGTCCTCTGGGTTGAACTCAAAGGTCCACATAAATTGCATGGGATTCCCCGTTTAAGTTGTCTAATTGAAGACATGTTTTTTACATTGGGATGTAGTTAAACCGACAACCAACACAATGCGCGCGCGAATAATCCATGGAGGGGCCTTTACTTTCAACCTCTCACACACACAAAACACAAAAAATATCCACCCCCCCATAATACATCATGGAAGACCACAGCATCAAACTACCAAAAGAGTTCTACCTAGGCACCGCAAGCGCGGCCTACCAGATCGAGGGAGCAACGACCCAAGACGGAAGAGGCGCCAGCATCTGGGACCAATACGTCAAAGTACCCGGCGCCATAGAAGATGGAGACACCGGAGACATCGCCTGCGACCACTACAACAGGTGGCGCGAAGACCTAGATATAATGAGACACCTTGGACTCAACGCATACAGGTTCAGCATCAGCTGGAGCCGAGTAATACCCAAAGGCAGAGGTAAAGTAAACAAGAAAGGACTCGACTTCTATAGCCAGCTCGTCGACCTCCTGATGGAATACAAGATCACGCCCTTCGTCACCCTGAACCACTTCGACCTGCCCCAAAAGCTGCAGGAAGAGGGAGGCGGCTGGCTCAGAAGGGGCGTGCATAACGACTTCATTGAATACACGGACATAGTCACCCATGAACTCGGAGACCGAGTCAAACACTGGACCACGTTCAACGAGCCATGGGAACTTGCTTGGCAAGGATACCACACGGGTGAAGACGCGCCTGGGCTCAGACTGGGTGTTGACGCAGCCTTAGACGCGAGCCATAACGTCTACCTCAGCCACGGATACGCCGTACAGACCATCCGAGACAACGTACCAGACGCTGAGGTAGGCATAGTCATCCATCTAAACCACGTGGAACCCGCGACCAAGAACCCGAAAGACATCGCAGCCGCGAAACGTTGGGAAGGCTGCCAAAACCGCTGGTACCTCGACCCAATATATCAGGGGCAATACCCTGAGAACATGATGAAACTCTACGGACCACTACTACCAGAAATCCAACCCGGTGACATGGAGACGATAGAGCAACCCCTAGACTACCTGGGACTCAACATGTACAGGAGAAGCGTCATATCCGAGGGCGCAGACCTCGCCCCGGTGAACATCAAAAGAGTAAACCCCCCAGGAGAGTACAGCGACATGGGATGGGAGGTCTACCCTAAAGGACTGTACGACATACTCAAATGGACAGACAGGAACTACCCCACGAAGAAGATATACGTGACAGAGAACGGCGCCGCATACAACGACCCCGTCACACCAGACGGTAGATGCCACGACACACGACGCGTCACCTACCTCCGAGAACACATCAAGCAGTCCCTCAAAGCCAGGGAAGAAGGCGTACCCGTCCACGGCTACTTCGCGTGGAGCACTATGGACAACTTCGAGTGGGCATATGGATACAACATGCGATTCGGCGTCATACACATAGACTTTAAGACCCAGAAGAGAACCATCAAAGACAGCGCATACCTACTCCAGAACATTGCGAAAACCAAATAATACCTTCATTATCTATTTGAGTGACTCAAACTTTTTCGACGTTACACGATAATCCGGGATTGAGGAATTAAGAATGAATACTACGAAGGCAACATTGATGTCTAGTTATTTTGCCTAATTACCAAAAACAGCAGATCCTAACGAAAGGATCTGAGCGCGCAACGGTTCAAATGCTGTAAGGCTAGATTGAGGGGATGCCCATGTCCCCGAGTTCTTTCTTGACGACTTCATAGAGGTCCATGTACTCCTTCGTGGGCGTGATAGTCTTCAGGTCGTAGCATTCCTGGAACATCTTCCCCAGGGGAGCGTTGCCCAGCTTGCCCTCGTACTTGGCGATCATCATCTTCACCAACTCGTTCGCATCCTCCCGCTTCAGCCCCTCCTCGACGGATCCGTATCCCACCTCGCATGCCAGCCTCGCCTCGAGGGGGGTCGCCCTGTTCTTGTGCTTGTTCTCGGCCGTGGCGATCTCCCAAAGGTTGGCGCCGGAGACAGTGCTCGCCAGTCCGTGAGCGGCAGCCTCGTAGAGGACCATGGGGGTGCAGGGACCGGCGTCGGTGAAGCCCCCCGAGAGGGAGATGAACGGGGTGTTCCTGGCGAGGGCCTGATAGGTGACGCTGAGGACCCAGAGGAGCTCCCGGGAGGTGTTGTATGAGTACCTGAAGTGGATGGGGAAGTAGAGGGACCAGTAGGTCTGGTTCACCATGAGGGCCATGATGTGGAACGCGATGCCAACCAGGGCCGTCCCCTCAGCCCCGCCGCTGTACCCCCCGTAGAGGGGACCGAACAGGGCGCCGGGTATCCCGCCGTACTGGTGGAAGTGGACCATCTTGTTGAGGAGGCTATAGTCGATCTTGAGCTCGGCGATGCTGGGGACGAACCTGGTGTCGGAGGGCCTCGCCCCCCACTCCGGGTTGCTCACCGCGATCTGGGCGGCGTCCGACTCGGCTGTCCCCACGCTCTGGAGGTTGAGGCCCGGCTTCCCCACCCGCCGGGCTGCCTCCCTGAACATCATCGCGTGGGCGATGGAGCCCTTCACCTCCATTGGGGAGCCCGACTTGATAGGTATCCCCTCGATGGTGTCCAGGATCGGGGCGCAGACCCCGTCCGCCAACGGTTCCTGGAGGTAGGCGATGGTATAGGGGGTGAAGATCTCCTCGTCGCAGGTGATGTCGGGGCTCAGGATGCAGTGGGGGGTCCTCGTGTCCTCGATCTCGCGCTTCCCCATCCTCCGGGCGTCTCTGCCGGTACCCACGGTGATCTCGCTGGAGGAGAACCTCATGGCCTCCTTGATCTCGCTCTCCTCGAACAGGATCCTCCGGTGGTTGCTGAGGCACAGGGTCCCCAC
>CAYONH010000060.1:7373-9553 GCA_964405275.1 uncultured Candidatus Bathyarchaeia archaeon
TCTCGCTCTCCTCGAACAGGATCCTCCGGTGGTTGCTGAGGCACAGGGTCCCCACGTCCAAGTAAAGGTCCCACGCAGCGTTCCAAAGGTCGTCGGCAAGGGAGTCGTCGCTGGGAACTATCTCCTCAGGATCGAACTTGAGGTCGTACTCCTTGATGAGGGAGCGGAGCTTCGGGTGGAGTATTCGGAGGTCGAAGTCTCTCTCGGTGCATATGGGGCCGGTCTCGACGCGCTCCAGTAGCTGGTTCAGCCTCCAAGGGGGCACCATCTTCATCCCCTCCTCCTCTTCTCGACGAGTTCCTTGGCGAGTTCCACGGCTTTCGGAGCGATCTCGGCCCACCCGTCGGCGCCTATCTCGTCTGCCCAGAGAAGGCTCGTGGAGCCTCCGCCCACCATCACTATGAACTCGGCCCGCGTCTCCATCGCCTCCAGGATGTCGATGACCTCCTTCTGACTCGGCATCGTGGTGGTCATGAGTGCTGAGAGAGCGATGATGTCAGCCTTGTACTCCCGGGCCCGCTGCACGATCTCCATGGAGTCGACCCCCCTGCCGAGATCGATGACTTTGAACCCGTTCACAGTGAGGAGCATGCTTAAGATGTTCTTGCCGATGTCATGGATGTCCCCGAAGACCGTGGCCGTGATCGCGGTCCCCACCGTTCTCGCCTCCATCTCCTCTTTCTTCTCCTTGCTTAAGCCCCCCATGAGGACATCGGAGGCAGCCTGCATCGCCTCCCCCGCCAGCATCAGCTCGGGGAGATAGTACTCCTCGGACTCGAACTTGTCGCTGACGACGTTCGCCCCCGAAGATATCCCCTCCTCGATGACCTTCAGGGGATCGATGTCAGCCGCCACGATCTCCTCGGCAACCTTCCTCGCCTCATCCTCGTCGTACGCGATGATGCTCTCCTTCAACCGTTCAATGAGCGCGTTCTCCGTCAAAACCGTCGACCCAAACTCTATCTCGACTCAGTCGTAATATAATTTTGGAGAAGTCTATCAGCCTATGTATGGTGGTGAGAGGCCCATGAGGGCCAGCCCTTCCACTCAGTAGATGTAGTCGATGCCGTGGTCCCTGAACTCCGCCTTGACTTTGCCGTAGATCTCCTGGTACTCCTTTGAGGGCTCCAGGGTCTCCAGGTCGTAGCACTCCTCAAAGGTCTTCCCCAGGGGAGCGTTGCCCAGCTTGTCCTCGTACTTGGGCAGTATCTCTTTGACGATCTCGTTGACGTCGGATCTCTTGAGCCTCGATTTCACCGCGCTGAGACCGGTCTCGCAGCCCATCCTCGCCTCCATAGGGGTGGTACGCTCGAAGTGCTTGTTCATTGCTGAGGCGATCTCCCAGAGCACCGCTGCCCCCGAGATGGCGCTCACCATCCCGTGGAGCCCCGACTCGTACATCACCATCTCTGTGCATGGGCCCGCCACGGCGAAGCCGTTGGAGCCCGAGATGAGCCTCGAGTTGCTTGCGAGGGCCTGGTAGCTGAGGCTTACGAGCCAGAGCATCTCCCTGCTCGTGTTGTTGAGGTGCCTGATGTGGATGGGGAAGTAGCATGTGTAGTTTCCCTGGTTCACCATGAGGCCTTGCAGGTGGGATGCGATGCCCAGGACCGTTGTCCCCTCGATGCCTGCGTAGGCCCCGAAGAGGGGGCTGGTGAGGGTGCCAATGTTGGCGCCATTCTGTCTGAAGTGGAGGGCCTTGTTCATGAGGTCGTGGTCGATCTTGAGCTCGCTGATCACGGACACCAGCCTGATATCAGAGGGCCTCGCGCCCCAGACAGGGTTGCTGGAGGCTATCTGGGAGGCCGCGGAGAGGGCGGTCCCCGTAAGGCAGATGGCCATCCCAGGCCTCCCGACGCGGATGGCGGCCTGGCGGGAGTTAAGGGCGTGGACTGAGCCTCCCTGCTGCTCAAAGGGGCTGTGGGTCTTGGCGTATCCCCCGTCCACCTTCTCCAGGATAGGAGTGGAGACGGCGTCTGCGAGGGGCTCCTGCATGTAGGCCATGACGAGTTTAACAAAGTTCTTCTCGGAGCATCGGACTCCCACGGGGGAGAACAGACATCCTGGGCGTCTTGGGTCCTCGATGCTCCGAGGGGACCAGGTCTTCCGGTCCTGACCCATTCCCAGTTCGATGCTGTCGTGGTAGTTCCAGAGGGCCTCCTTGAGCTCGTCGTCGGTGA
>CAYONH010000061.1:0-9485 GCA_964405275.1 uncultured Candidatus Bathyarchaeia archaeon
CTGGAGGAGACCCACGAGTCCGACCACGTGAAGCAGTACTGGATGCCCCCCAACGTCGCCGTCGGCATCGTCCTCGACGGCCACGGCTACCTGCCCGCGACCGAGGATAAGCCCGTGATGATCTGCTTCCACGTCCCCGACGACGGAGACATCGAGGAGCTGTTCAGCTACCTGAAGGGCAGGGGCGTGAAGATGCTCGACGGGGGCGTCCGTGAGTTCAGCGCAGGAGGCTGGGTTTTCCTCTGCGAGGACCCCGAGGGCTACGTCTTGGAGTTCGTCAAGCGCCCCTGAGGGGTTAAAGAGCCTTCCTGACCGTCGAGGCGGTTCCCCTGGAGCCGAAGGCCTTGATGAAGGTCCTGGCCTCACCGTAGCACAGCGCCTCGATGGTTGCGACGGTCTCCTCGTCTACCTCGTCGATGCGCTCCTTGTACTGCTTGATGGCGTACTTGACGTTCTTCCCGTAGACCTCGTTATCTGCCTTACCCGGGTTCTTGGGCCTGTACGTCTCCAGCGTCCACTCGTAGATGTCCCTGTAGAGATCGGGCTGGTAGACCTTGTACGTGTCCAGGACGAGGTTCTGCCAGAACGTGGCGACGTTGCCCTTGATGATGTCGCCCTTGGGGAACAGCTCGCTTATGAGCTCCCTTGGTGTGCCGGTTATGCCGTGCTGGGCGATCCTGACATCCAGCTCGTTGTCCCTCAGCGCCTTCGCGACGGCTTTTGTCTGGGGTATGTCGATGGAGACCTGCTCGATCATGTTTCCATGCTCGTCGTACACGTTCCCGTGGGTCGACCCGTTGGCGATAGCTAGCACCTGCGGGTATACGTCGTTCTCGTTCAGCGCCTTCACGAAGGTCACCGCCTCCTCCGGAGTCGTCACGACGTGGCCATGCTCGTCCTTCTTCCCGATCTCCCCGACCTCCACCTCCAGGCCGAAAGGCCTCCCGCCCATCCGTGACTCGATGTGCTTGGCGAGCTCCGTCGTCACGTCGATGTTCTGGGCGAGCTCCTCCCGCAGGTTTCCCCCCTGGAGGTTGAATAGATGGGAGGCGTCGATGGCGAAGGAGGTGAACCCTGCCGCTATCTGAGCGTCTAGGAGCTTCCTCGTCGCGGACACATCCTCGGGGGTGCCCTTCTTCACCGTGACGTGGTCGGCGTGGAGCGACCAGACATCGAAGTCTACGCTCTCAGCCGCCCTGCGGACCTCCTCTGCGTACACCTTCGGCGTCATGCCTGTGTAGCCTCCGTCGAGATTGCACTCGGACCTGGCGATCTCGATTATCACCGCCGAGTCTAGGGCCTTCGCCGCCTTGAAGATGCCCTCCACGACGCCTGCCGTGGTCCTGGCGTTGGACGCGAGGACTATCGCGCCCTTGTCCCTCAGGCTCTCGAATATCACGTTTCCCGGGATTGGATCATTCATTCTGTATCCTCCTTGTGCATGCCCTCGATTAACGTTATCTCCCTCTTGCCGCCTATGTAGACGGGGACACGCTGGGAGACCGCCTCAGGCTTTATCGTCAACAGGTCGCGTCGGCCGTCGCTCACGGCTCCCCCCGCCTGGGAGACGATGAAGCCCATGGGGGCGGCCTCGAATAGGAGCCTCAGCTTGCCCTGCTCCCTGCCCGCGTATGCGGGATATGTGAAGACCCCGCCCTTGTGGAGTATCTGGTGGACGTCGGCCACGAAGCTGCCGCTGTACCTCAGCTTGTACCCCTCCGCCTCAAGCCCCTCTATGAAGACCCTGTGAGCGGGCAGATAGTCCCGCCTCAACGCGCCCGGGGCGTATATCTTCCCCTCTGGGATAGCGATATTCTCCTCCTGGAGGACGAAATCCCCATTGTCGTCCATCACGAACTCGTGTACGCCCTCCCTCAGGCAGTAGGTGAGGGTCGTCAGCGGCCCGTAGAGCACGTACATGGCGCCCAGCATCCCCTCCCCGGGGCTCAGCACATCCCCCCTGTAGATACCGACTATGGTTCCGACGGCTAGGTTCACGTCGATGAGCGAGGAGCCATCCAGTGGGTCTATCGTCACGCCGATGTTCGAGACTGAACCCTCGAACGTCAGTACATCAGGCTGCTCCTCGGAGGCGAGGTACCGCACAAGCTTGGAGTCTCTCAGCTCCGAGATGAGAAGCTCGTCAGCCCACACGTCCATGGCCTGCTGCTGCTCACCGTAGATGTTCGACGTGTCCGAGGTCCCCCTCCTCGTGGCGAATCCCCCGCTTATCTTCTTAGCCACCTCGCTGATGCGTAGCACAACCCGCTTGACATCCTCGTCGTGACTAGCGATATGTGTATCAAGCTTCATCCAATCTCTCCCCCTAAACTCGCTGATGAGTTGTTATAGAAGTATAAATGTGAGTATCATCGAGGACAGAGAAAAAGGAGAGAACACCTAGGATCCCAGGAGATCCAGCACTGACCGTACGTATGTGCGTGCAATGGCTGGAAGGGATGACAGCTCGACATACTCGTTGGCCTCGCAGGTGTTCCCCCCGGACGGCCCACAGATTATAGTTGGCACGCCTCCGTGGACTGCGAAGTGATTGGTGTCGGCCACGCTGCGGCCCAGAATGAGGCCCACCTTGTCCCCCAGCTCCCCCTCAAGGATCCCCTTCACGGTCCGCACGAAGAGGGAGTCAGGGGGCACCATGAACGAGGTCGGGGCGGGAGTGGGCCTCTCGTCCCACTTGAGCTCGTAGTAGCCCTGAATGCTCGCCTCCTCGACGGCTGTCCTGATCTGAGCCGCGGCGTCCTCTGCCATCTGTCCGGGGAGGATATGGCGATCTATGTAGACCTCCGCAAGCTCGGGGACGAGGATCATCGTCCCGCCGCCGTGGAGCCCGATGACGCAGAGGCTGCCCCTCATCCCGAACTCCTCGCTGTACCCGAGCTCCTCCTCTGCCAGGTCCGCCAAGACGGAGACGACCTTCGCTGCGTCCACCACGGCGTTGACCCCCGAGTCGTAGGCCGCGCTTACGGTCTTCCCGTGGAAGGATAGGTGGAAGACGTGGCGCCCCCTCTGGCCTATTGTGAGGGTGGCGGGGGCTGTGGGCTCGGGGACCATGCAGAAGCTGCAGTCCTTGAGCAGCCCGCTCCTGATGAGCTCGTGGGCACCCCTGGACCAGTTCTCCTCGTCGGAGGTCGCCGAGACAAGCACCCGGCCGCCAAGCTCCACGCCTGACTCCACGAGGGCCTCAATAGCACCCAGCAGGCAGGCTGCGCCCCCCTTCATGTCATGGGACCCCAGACCATACAGGCGGTCCCCTACCACGTGGGGTGTGAAGGGATCCGTCTCCCAGCCCTCGAAGACGCCGAAGGTGTCCATGTGGAAGTTGAGCATCATCTTAGGGCCGTCCTCGGGGCCGTCGATCCAGCCCACTATGGTATCGCCGGCCTCCTCCACGGGCAGACGCCTGACATCGCTCAGGCCCAGGGACTTGAATTTCTGGTATATCCAATCGGATATCTCGTGTTCCCTGTTCGTCACTGAGGGGATGGATACAAGGGTCTTGACGAGTTCAATGAGATGGTCCTCATCGATGAGTTCTAAGGGGTCAGTCATCTGTACCTTCTCTAACTGCTCGTATAGCTGATTGTGCGCCCTAAAAAGTTACCATGGTCACGTAAATGTCAATATTGAGAGGTATCGATCCTAGAGATGGAATGAGTGAGGGCGCGAGAACGCCGTTCTATCATGGGAACGACGCCCATGCTACCCCGATTTGAGATATGCGGGGGGAGAAGGGAAAAAAGTCGGCATTAAGGTGAATATTTTCCCAAAAACGGGAAATTTTCCATTTTCATGGGATAGTTTTTCCCAAGAATGGGGAATAATATCAAATTAAATGATGTAAAAGGTCAATTTTTAACCCATTTTCGTCAGAGAAGCCTTATATTTGGGTTATTAGTAATGTGCTTCCAATGGAGGTTTGACGTTTGAGGAGAAGTTCGGCGGATATATGCGCGGACATACTTAGCGTCGCCCTGAACGGGGCGAAGAAGAGCCACATCGTGTACAAGGCCAACCTCAACTTCCGGATCGTCAAGGGGTACATCAACACCCTTATGAGCGGTGGTCTCCTGACGACGGAGGAGGACGAGAGGTACTACTCCACGGAGAAGGGAGTAGAGTTCCTAAGGCGGTACAGAGAGCTCCTAGTCCCCGTGCAGACCGTGCCTTTCGCCTGATGAGTTTAAAAGGTCAATAAGAATCGGTCTTTGAGCCGATTACTTAGTTCTATGGACCAATTAGAGCCATTCTAGAGTGGCTGGTCTGCCTCACTTTCTGCGAGGCCATTGGATGTCCTTCATCCATTCCTGGAACGTATCGAACAACAATGCAACGTAGTCTACTATGAGCTGGTAGGCACGTATGTTGGCCTCGAGGAAGACCCTCATCCGCTCCTTCTCCTCCGGATCACCTTCGACCTCCCCGAGCCTGGGCAGGAACCTCCTCCCGATCATGTCCACGATCTGGGAGTAGCCGCCTCTCTGCATCTGAGACTTCTGTAAGCCGTAGTCCTGGAAGCCTATGAGCGCTGAGTAGTACTTTTTCCGGTCTCTTGGTTTTTTTTCTACGTTGACGACCTCAAGCCCTGTGAGCCTCTTGAGGACCTCCGAGACCGTGCTCCTACCGTACCTGGTGACCTCCATGATCTCCTCCTGGGTCATGGGCTCTTTTGAGAGCCCCATGGCCAAGAATACGGCCACGGGCTCCTTCCTCCGTCCTGTTGGGGCGGAGCTCTCGAGCATCCCCACGATGAAGTCCCGCTTGACCTTCAGAAGCGAGTCCCCCTCCACGGGTTTACTTCGGGGGATCACCTCGCCAGTGACTCCCCGACTGCTCACGATCTTTGGCGTTGGCAGATCCAACTTTTGATCGATATTCTCGAAGAACAACTTCAGGTTCTCTTTAGATTTCGCTATGAACTTGTCGTAGAACTCCGTCACAGAGAGGAGATACCTGAGGAAGCTCTTGATATAGTCGACTGCCGGGTCGTCAGGGTCCAGGGCTTCGAGCCTCTCCAATATTGGAGGAATGAACTTCGTCCCGAAGTCTGAGGCCGCCGTGGCCTCGACGAAGAATGTCCTGATGTACTCGTCGAACTCAAGTGGGCAGTAGTAGTGCTTCCTCCGGTCTCCGGGGAGGCGTGTCACGAGGACCGGGAACTTGCTTTCGGGGTCCGTGAGCTTCGCTAGGTTCTCCGAGACCGAAGGCCTGCTGAGGCCTGAGAGGTCCATGACCTCCTCCTGGGTCAGGTATCGCCCCTCCATGAGGAGGGAGAAGAGCACGCTGATGAGGTTGGCGTCGAACCCGAGGGCCCTGTGGACCTGCTCCATGAACGCTATGAAGTCGATCTTGAGCTGTTGAAGCGAACGGGAACCGGTCTCTGACGCCATGATGGATGTTACCCTTGGGGCTCGTTGTACTATTCTGTGGTCCGGCTTATGAGTTTTTTCATGTTTCTATGTTTTCGGAGTTTTCGGAGATTTCGGAGATTTGTGAAAACATTTATTAATCGGACCCCGAGGCTGTATCAATGAAGTAAGCTTTGGAAAAGCATGCAGAAAGAAGGAGATTGAGCAGCCATGAGCGGTAGTGAAACGATCCTTGAGGTTTCGAACCTAACCAAAGTCTATGGCAGGGACCTAGAGATCGCCGGCCGAAGACTCGGGAGGCGCGTAGTGGGCGCCCAGGACGTCAGCTTCTCCGTGAGGAGGGGCGAGATATTCGGATTCCTGGGACCGAACGGAGCCGGGAAGACCACCACGATGAGGTCGATCCTAGACTACCTCCACATACAGGAGGGCACCATAACGGTCTTCGGGATGGACCATCACAGGGACGCTCTAGAGATCCGGAGGAGGATCGGCTACGTCCCTGGGGACCTCTCCCTCTACGGGAACTTCACTGGGAACGAGCTCATAGACTACTATGGAGGCTTCCGACCAGTCAACACTGAGTACCTCAAAGAGTTGAGGTCAGTATTCCGGGTGGATCTCACCCTGAATGTCAAGGCCCTAAGCTCGGGAAACCGGCAGCAGGTGGGGCTCATACTGGCGTTGGCTTCGAAGCCGGACTTCCTAATATTGGACGAGCCTACCTCTGGGCTGGACCCCCTGATGGCTGCGAACGCCCACAGGCTCCTCAAGGAGCTCAAGGCGGAGGGGAAGACCATATTCTTGAGCAGCCACGACCTCGCCGAGGTCCAGGCGGTGTGCGACAGGATCGGCATCATCAAGGAGGGAGAGATGGTCCTCATCGAGGAGGTGGAGAATCTGGTGTCCAAGTTCCTCCAGAACGTCAGGGTCAGCTTCACGTCTGTGGTCCCCGATCTCGAGGCCTTGGAGGCTATCGACTCGGTGATCTCCGCGGAGGCTGAGGACGAGGACACTCTGCTCCTCAAAGTCAAGGAGGACATCAACGAGCTCCTCAGGTTCCTCACGAGGTACGAGCTTGACCGCCTCAGCATTGAGGACGCGACCCTGGAGGAGATCTTCCTCCAGTACTACCAGTAGGTGAACGTGATGAGAGTATTTCTGACGAATCTGCGGAAGGGCTGGAAGGGCGGCGTACTCACGCCGTTCTTCGTCTCGTTGATCGTCCCACTCATGGCGGGCATATGGCCTAGCATGAAGGACCAGATGGCGGCCTTCTCCGAGATCCTGAAGAACCCCATATACCAGGCCCTCCTGGGCCAGCTGGGGGTCATGGACCTGACGACCTGGCAGGGGATGTTCTACATGTACGTCGGGATCTGCATGGAGTGGGCAATAGTCTTCGTCGCGATACTGATCCCCGCGAGGATCGTGGCCGGCGAGGTGGACAAGAACACCCTCGACGTGACACTGAGCTACCCCATCCCCAGGTGGAGATACCTCCTGGAGAAGTTCACGGTCTACGTTACATACAACCTTCTATACCCCGCCTTTGTAATCGTCCTAGCGGTGGTGAGCACGAACAGCCTCGGGGAGAACCTGGACATGACGGTCCTAGTCCACGCCATGATGGGGTTCTGGCTCTGGCTCTTCGCCTTGGGGGCGCTATCCCTGCTCTGCGGGACCCTGTTCCTGGAGTCGAACCGGGCCCTCAGCGCTTCGGGCGCCCTGATCGTGACCCAGTATCTGATGACCCGTCTGGGGGACCTGGGCGACCTGAGCTTCCTCAAGGACTACACGGTCTTCAACTACGTGAGCACGGGGACCATCCTCCAGAACGGCGGGATACCCATGAACGAACTGACCATCGTCGTAGGCGTTGGACTTATAGCCCTGATCTCAGCACTTTACGTATTCCAAAAAAGGGAATTGGCGTTCTAGAAAATGATAATCCCTCGATTAACCCCTTAAAAATACATAATCGTTAGATACGATCTCTTTTTCTTTTAAAGACTTATTTTTAGCATATACAAGACATAGATATTAACTAAGTTTCAATACTACATAAACGACATGTGAAGTAATTAGGATGATCGGATTCGGGAGGACCGGTGAGTCCAACTGATAAAAATCAAGAACAGCCTCATCGTTGTCGTGCTGTTGCTACTGTCGACGGTTCTACTAGCTGAGGCCTTGGACGCCGTCGGGTCAGTGCCAAGCCTCGGCGTCGTCCCATCCCTGAACCTAGGAGGCTCAGTGGATTTCCAGGACATGGCTAAGCTTGAAGGCTTTTTCCCCGAGACCCTGGGAGAAGCGAAGCCTGACCTAGAGATCATCGGCGTCACCGAGACAGCGTACATCCGAGCGGTAATTTTCGGCATCTACACGAACGGGGGCTGGAAAACACCAGCCTCTGACCCCGTTCCCTACAGGGGCGAGAGTATACCCCCTCAGGTCGCCGTGTACAGCGAAGCGAAGGAGGTAGAGTTCAGGGTAAATCTGCTAAAGAACCAGAAGGGGTACATCCCCGCGGTCCTTAACACACGCCGTATATCTCCGGACCTGTCCTTGGAGTACTACGAAGAGACTCAGACCTTCTTCGCCAAGGAGGCCATAGACGAGGAGTACAGAGTAACCTACACGAGGTACACGTACGACGAGGAGACGCTGAGGAACACACCCGTCGAGGAGATGATCTACTATCTTCAGATACCTGACAAGTTGAAGGAAAATATTCACGCTATGGCCGAGGAGATCACCGAAGGGTATCACACAGATTTCGACAAGATACTCGCCCTCACAAAGTACCTCTACGAAAACTACGTCTATAACCTAAAGTTCGAGAAGGCCCCGCCGGGATACGAACCCATGGAGTGGTTCCTCCACGGATCCAAGGAGGGCGTCTGCATGCAGTTCAACTCCGCCCTCGTCCTTTTAGCGAGATCCATAGGCATCCCGGGCAGGCTCGTGGGTGGCTACTCGGTCCATCCGAACGCTTTGAAACAGGAGGTCTACCCAGATAGAAGACACGCGTACGCCGAGTTCCCGTTTGAGAACCTCGGCTGGATCACCTTCGACGCAACCCCCTCCGCTGGAGGCTCAGAAGGCGAGGAAGGGCAGGAGGTGGAGACCCAGGATGAGGTGCAGGATGAAAAACAAGCGGGGGACGCCGTGGACACGAGCCTGCAGCTCCCCGCGGAGTGCGGGCCTTGCTTAGAGAACACCCCTCTCTTCAGCGTATACGGCGAGACAGGGACCGCCTACCTACGGAACATGGTGGGAGAGGAGTACGACGGCACCTGGAGCATGGTTGAAGCCCTCCCAACCACATATGAGGGGGAAATACTGCAACCCTCAGTTTCGGGGTATAGCGAGTACTCGACATACGGGTTCCAGGTCTCCCCCTTGCAGGAGATGGGGGGCTTCATACCGTCGGCTCTCTACACGAGAAAGTTGGACATAGAGTGGCCGCTACAGAGCTACGACGAGCACCAGATATACTTCTCCCCCAGGACCTTCGAGAGCCCGTACAAGGTATTCTATAACCGCTACAAGTACACGGAGGACACCCTAAACGGCGCAACCCCGATCCTGAACCAGAGATACCTCAGCGTACCTTGGCAGCTTCTAGCTAACCTCAAACCCCTCGCCGAGAGCATCACCCAGGACTACGATACACCCTTCGAGAAGTTGAAGGCTCTGGAGGCCTACCTGAAGGAGAACTACGAGTACGACGAGAACTATAACCTGTCTCCTTCGGACATCGACCCCGTTGAGTGGTTCCTATTCCACGAACAGAGAGGAGTCTGCGCCAACTTCAACTCCGCTTTCGTGCTCCTCGCCCGTTCGATAGGCTTACCAGCCAGGCTCGTAGGGGGATACCTCATCGACCCCGTGTCAGAGTCACAGACCGTGGGGGCGAAGCAGCGTCACGCCTATGCTGAAGCCCCCTTCGAAGATATAGGTTGGATAACCTTTGACGCCACGGGGCTTGGGAACGGTACTACCCCCGTCGGGGAGGCCACGGGAGAGCCTGACGTCGTGGAGGAGATTGATGAGGAGCAGGAGGTAGAACTTGAACCCCAGGAGGACCTGACC
>CAYONH010000062.1:0-1182 GCA_964405275.1 uncultured Candidatus Bathyarchaeia archaeon
AGCTGCTCCATGAGGCTGTCGAACCTGTTGCAGTCCCTGGGGACCCTCACCTCCGGGGAGACCTGTATCACCCTGCCGTCGTACGTGTGGATCCATATCCTGAGGTTTCCCTCCTTGTTGAGGGGTGCGCCGAGGGCCTCGAGGAGGCAGATCTGCACTATGTCGGGGCGTCCACGTTTATGGGCGTCGGGGAGCCTGCGCATGGCGGAGTGGTGGAGGCTCCGGTTCAGGAGGGTCTCCTCAGGATTCTTCCCCCGCCTCTTGGCGTTCCTCCGGACAGAGGGGTGGCGCACCATCTGGGCTGGCACGGTCTCCAGGGCGGCTTCAACGAAAATGAGGTTCAGCATTCCTGCGGAACCTAAAATAGGGAGACTTGTTCTTAAATCTGAGTGGTAAAAACCTTGGCTGAAGATTTCACGCTCGCCCCGATGCGGAGGCTGCTCAGGAAGCATGGAGACCTGAGGATAAGCGAGGGGGCCGCGGAGGAGATGAGATCCGCCATCGGAGAATACGGATCCAAGATAGCGGAGGCAGCCATCGCCCACGCTCTGAGCGAGGGCAGGAAGACAGTCCTGGACAGAGATATCAGGATTGTAGTGGAAAAGGCAGGAGACAACGGAGAGAGCCGATGACGATGGAAAGGAGGCAGGACAGGCGTGGGGGCCTACTGGGCCTATTCTTCGGAAACCAGGCGGATTACGTGCGAAGCCTGATGCCAGCGTATGCGATAGCACTCCTGATATTCTTCTTCTCGCTGGCTGCCGGCTACAGTTTTGGGAGCTTTGACATAATGGAGGCGTACCTTGACGCCCTCCCCTCGGGGATTCAGGATTACAGCCTCGTACAGTTCCTGATGTTCATCATAGGCAACAACGTGTTCAACGGCTTCCTGTGGATAATCCTGGGCTACGTGTTCAGCTTCCCGTCCCTGTATCTGAGCGCCCTCAACGGCTTCGTGATAGGCAACATCTCCCACACCATGATCTTGGAGAGCAGCCTCAGCTTCGTCCTAGTCGGCTTGATACCGCACGGGATAATCGAGATACCCACCCTCCTCCTGTGCTCGGCGATGGGGATGGGCCTCGGATATTCACTGATCAACCGATTGAGGGGCAGAGGGAGCCTGAGACTGGAGCTGATAAAGGCCATGAGGCTCTTCATAACGAGGATACTGCCCCTCAT
>CAYONH010000062.1:1282-9456 GCA_964405275.1 uncultured Candidatus Bathyarchaeia archaeon
GTCGACCTTGGACCTCACGACCTCGGGATAGCGCTCCAGGGGCGCTTTAATCTCCATCGAGACGTAGTCGATGAGCCTCTCCTCCATGAGCTTCTTTATCCTCTTGGGCCTCGTCCCGTTGGTGTCAAGCTTCACGTCGAAGCCCAGGGACTTGACCCTGTAGATGAAGCCTAGGAGGCCGTTGTGGAGCGTGGGCTCCCCGCCCCCGATGCAGAGGCCGGTGACGTAGCCCCTCACCCTGTAGAGGTGGTCGTACACGTCGCTCTCTAGGACCTTGCTCCCCTCCTTCTGGTTGAAGATGAGGTCCGTATCCGGGCAGTAGGGGCACCTGAAGTTGCACCCGTAGACGTACACCTTGGAGCAGAGCTTCCCGGGATAGTCTCTGAGGCTAAGATTCAGCAGTCTGGCTATGGGCACGTGCAGCCTGTTTATACCTCTACCCGGTCGAGGTCTCGACCTTTTCAACAATTCTTCCTATCCCCTTCGTTTCAGCCCTGCACGTCTCTCCGTTCACGGAGTTAATCCTCGTCTATCCGTCTCCTATTTACGTTGCGGTTTTCAATGTTCGGTTTTTTGCCCTGTTATGAGGGGTTCCACTTCTCCTTAAGCATATTGAGGTTATAAGGCACATTCAGACTACCATCATTAGAGGAGTATAAATTGGTTGAAGGGCCCGGGAAAGAGTTTGTGGAGAGGACCAAGTACGAGAACATGGGCAGTTCGGACCAGAGCAGGGGGCTCCCCCAGCCCCCACTTGAGCTACCATACGACAAGTCGAGGACGGTCGTCGATCTCCCGAAGCCTTCGGAGATCAGTGTAGGCGACGTCTCCCTCAGGAGGGCCATCGAGGACCGCAGGAGCTTGAGGGAGTACTCAGATACCCCCCTGACGCCGGGGGAGCTGTCGTGGCTCCTGTGGTGCACGCAGGGGGTGAGGGAGGTTGCAGGGAGAAACGCCACGCTGAGGAACGTGCCGTCAGCGGGCGCCCGCCACGCCTTCGAGACATATGTTCTGGTCAATCGGGTGGACGGCCTGAAACCCGGCATCTACAGGTTCCTGGCCACGGAGCAGAAGCTGGTAGAGGTCGAGATAGGTGAATCCATGGCGGAAAGGGTCTCAGCCGCCTGCCTGGGTCAGAGATTCGTGAGGGCCAGCGCAGTCACGTTCATCTGGACGGCTGTCCGCTACAGGATGACCTGGCGTTACGGGGAGAGGGGGTACAGGTACATGCACGTGGACGTAGGCCACGCCTGCCAGAACCTGTACCTGGCCGCTGAGGCGATAGGGAGCGGCATCTGCGCCATCGGGGCCTTCAACGACGACGATTTGAATGGACTGTTAAACATCGACGGGGAGGAGCACTTCGCGATCTACGTTGCGACCGTGGGGAAGAAGAGGTAGAGTACCTCATCCTTTTCTAGTAAAAAAATAAAAGAAAAATAGAAACGGAAGCCCCGATCACAGGGATTCGGCGAATTTCTTGCCGAAGTCCTTGCATTTCTTCAGGGACTCGCTCTCGTTGTACTTGATGTTGGTTCCCACCTCGACACAGACCTCATCCTGTACATTATAGCCCAGGTCCTTGAGGGACAACTTAAAGACCTCCTCCATGACCCATGCTCCGTCCCAGCCGTAGCTCCCGAACACAGCCGCGGGGTGCCCCTTGACGTCTATCTTACCAGCCTTGACGTAGGCGCCCATGTTCTCGACGAGGCCCCTCATCCCCGGTGTGACGTTGGCGTAGATGCAGGGCGAACCGTAGATGACCCCGTCAGCCTCAGCAAGCACCATGAGGGGGAAAGGCTCCCCGACCTTCTTGATGTCGACTTCAACGACGGAGCCGGCGCCCTCGGCGACCGCCTTGGCCATCTTCTCCGTGTTCCCGGTCTGGCTGTCGTAAACGACCAATAACTTCATTTCATCTCATCCTGCTCCCCCTCGGACCTTCAGGTCCAGAGGGGTATCTCCAGATTCTACAAGATTGATTTATTTATATATTCCTAAGCCTTATCGGAAGGAAACTCAAAGAATACCGGCTTATTATATTGCCGGGGCCGACCTCAACATTGAAACCGTGGGGTTCCAGATAGGGTAGGGGGCAGGCGCTTGAAGATCGGGGAGAGGACATGCAAGACCATCATGGGTAAGAGCGGCATAGGCAGCGTCGACTACGCCGTCAATCCCTACCTGGGGTGCGGTCACGGCTGCGTCTACTGCTATGCTAGGTTCATGGGGCGCTGGGGCGGCCACGCCCAAGAGGAGTGGGGCTCCTACGTCGACGTCAAGGTCAACGCCCTGGAGCGGCTGGAGGTCGAGGCCGCCAAGAAGGCCAAGGGGGTGGTCCTCCTCTCCAGCGTCACCGACCCCTACCAGCCCGTCGAGAGGAAGTATGAGCTGACCCGGGGCTCCCTGAAGATACTCCTCGAGCACCAGTTCCCGGTCTCGGTCCTCACCAAGTCCGATCTCGTCCTCAGGGACCTGGACGTGCTGAGGCAGTTCGACAGATGCGATGTGGGGTTCACCATCACAGCATATGATGACCGGGTGAGACAAGTCTTCGAGCCCGGGGCGTCCCCGGTGGAGGCCAGACTCGACGCACTGAAGAAGGTGAGCGACGAAGGCATCAAGACCTGGGCCTTCCTCGGGCCCATTCTGCCCTACCTCTCGGAGGAGGGCCTCGACGAACTACTCGACGAACTGGCCTCGAGCGTCAACCACGTCCTCGTGGACAGACTGAACATAAAGTCGGGAAACATGCCCCAGATAAGGAGGGCGCTGTCGGAGGGCTACCCAGACCTCCAGCCCCTGTTCGAGGCGGCAGTTGGTAAGGAGTCTGGATACTACGCCAAGTTCAAGCGGGAGGTATCCGAGAAGTGCCGAGTTCGAGGGATCCCCTGCGACATCATATACTGAAGAGGCGCAAAGGAAAAAAGGTCAAACAACTAGGAACCCCAAAAGAAACTAGTTAGATCTACTCGACTTCGTGAGTAGAATAATAAAAAGGCCTCTAGACACGAACTACTTCCGAACCTTCTTTACCTTGTAGACGGTCTTCCCGTTCTTCTTGGTCTTGTACCTGGTTAGAATCCAGCCACCGTTCTTGACAGACTTGCCCATTACGGGCGTGATATCGTTTAGTGGTAAATATTAGTAATATGGATGTGTAATACCTGTTAAAGACTCATTACTTCTACGCTGTGGATTACTTGTTGAAGGCCTCCTCGTCTATCTCCACGTCGTGTCCATCCGGGTCCTTGAAGAACACTATCCTGGAGCCATCCCCGAGGGTCATCTCTCTCAGCTCCAGCCTCTTCTCCTTCAGGCGGCTCACCATACCGTCGAAGTCGTCGGTTGTGTAGGCCAGGTGGCTCCAGCTCCCGCTGGGGGCCTCCGGCGGCTCGGCTCGCTGAACGATCTCCAGGAGGACGCCACCCAGGTCGAGGAAGGCGATCTTGGTGGTCCCGAGGTTAAGCTTGCTGTGCTCCGGGAAGCCGAACACCTCGTCGTAGAACTCTAGGGACCTCTCCAGGTCCTTGACGTAGATGCCTACGTGGTCCAACGACGCCCTCATCGGTTAGTCATCTCTGTGTTTGAGCTCAGACTGGGCCGCGGCCAGCCGGGCGATGGGCACCCTGTAGGGGCTGCAGGAGACGTAGTCGAGTCCGATGATGTGGCAGAACTCGATGCTGTGGGGGTCGCCGCCGTGCTCACCGCAGATGCCCACCTCCAGCTCGGGGTTTGTCTCCCTCCCCTTCCTGACGCAGATCTCCATGAGCTGGCCGACTCCCTCCCAGTCCAGCTGCTGGAACGGGTTCGCCGGCAGGAGGCCCCTCTCCACGAAGTTGAGGAGGAACTTCCCCTCGGCGTCGTCCCTGGAGAGGCCGAAGGTCATCTGGGTGAGGTCGTTGGTGCCGAAGCTGAAGAAGTCGGAGGCCTCGGCTATCTTGTCCGCCGTCAGCGCGGCCCTGGGTATCTCGATCATGGTGCCGAACATGTAGTGGAGGTCCATGCCCTTCTCCTCCATCACCTCCTTGGCCACCCGTTCCAGCTTCGCCCGCTCCGCCTGGAGCTCGTTGATGTGGCTGGTCAGCGGGATCATGACCTCGGGGTGGACGTCGACGCCCTTCTCCGCCATGTTGCAGGCGGCCTCGAAGATGGCACGGGTCTGCATCTCTGTGAGGCCCGGGTACATGAGCCCTGCCCTGCAGCCCCTGAGGCCCAGCATGGGGTTGGTCTCCCACATACTCTCCACGACCATTAGGATCTTCTCCTTCTCCTCGAGCTCCCTGGGGTCCCCGCCTGTGCATCTGAGCCTCGTGACCTCCTCGATGAGCTCCTCCCTGGGGGGCAGGAACTCGTGCATTGGGGGGTCGATGAGGCGTACGATGACGGGGAGGCCGTCCATGGCCTCGAAGATCCCCTCGAAGTCCTTCCTCTGGAATGGTAGGATCGCGTCCAGCGCCGCCCGGTACTCCTTAACGGCTGGGTTGCCGTCGGCTTCCTTCATGAGGCCTGCGAGCTCCTCCTTCAGCGCCTCGTCGCCTGGGCTGAGCTCGATATTGGTCTCCAGGTCCGCGATCCTCCTGAGGATGGGCGCTGCGGCGTCCGACCGGAGGATCATCTTGACGATGTTCTCCCTCCGGCTGATCTCCTCGCCCTCCTGGTCGAAGAACATGTGCTCAGTCCTGGTGAGGCCGATGCCCTCGGCGCCGAAGAGGCGGGCCTTCCGGGAGTCCTCGGGGTTGTCGGCGTTGGTCCTGACTCCGAGCCTCCTCACCCCGTCGGCCCACTCCAGAGCCTGGAGGATCTCCACCTCCTCCTCGATGTTGGGCACCTTCGTCTCGATGACCCCGGCGAAGACCTCGCCGGTGGCCCCGTCGACGGATAACCAGTCTCCCTCACTGAACTTCCGCCCCTTGACCGTGAAGGAGCTGTCCTGGACGTTGATCCTGATCTCCTCGGCCCCCGCTACGCAGGGCTTGCCCCAGCCCCTGGCGACCACCGCCGCGTGGGAGGTCCCGCCGCCGTGCTGGGTGAGGAAGCCCTTGGAGACGATCATGCCGTTGACGTCGTCGGGGGTGGTCTCAGGCCTCACGAGGATGACGCTCTCCCCAGCCTTCCCCCTCTCCTCGGCCCTGTCGGCGTTGAATATGGCGACTCCGGAGGCTGCCCCCGGGGAGGCGTTTAGCCCCACGGTGAGAAGGTCCCCTCTGGCCTCGGCGGCCTCCTTGGAGGCGGGGTCGAACTGGGGGTGGAGGAGCTGGTCGATGTTGTCTGGGGTGATCCTCATGAGGGCGGTCTCCCTGTCGATGAGCCCCTCGTTGGCCATGTCGACTGCGACCTTGATGGCGGACCTTGCGGTCCTCTTCCCCGTCCGGGTCTGGAGGATGTAGAGGACCCCCTTCTCGATGGTGAACTCCAGATCCTGCATGTCCGTGTAGTGGGACTCCAGGGCCTCAGCTATCCCCTCGAGCTCCCTGTAGAGCTCCGGCTGCTGTTTCTCGAGGTCAGCGAGCTTGATGGGGGTCCTGATGCCCGCGACGACGTCCTCCCCCTGGGCGTTGAACAGGAGCTCCCCGAAGAGCTCCTTCTCGCCGTTGCCGGGGTCCCGGGTGAACATGACGCCGCTGCCCGAGTCGTTCCCCATGTTTCCGAAGACCATGAGCTGGATGTTGCAGGCTGTGCCCATATCATCGGGGATCCCCTCGGCCTTCCTGTATGTGATCGCGCGGGGTATGTTCCATGAGTTGAAGACAGCGGCGATGGCTCTCCTCAGCTGCTCCATGGGGTCCACCGGGAAGGGATGGCCCAGCTCCTCGGCGTAGACGGCCTTCATGCCCTCCACAGTCCGCTTCAGGCCTTCGACGCTGAGCTCGGTGTCCCCTTTCACGCCCTCCCTCTCCTTCTCAGCCCTGTGGACGGCGTCGAACTTGGCCCTCTCACGGTGCATGACGACGTCGCCGAACATGGTGATGAGCCGCCTGTAGGCGTCGTAGACGAACCACTCGTCCCCTGTGAGCTTGATGAGGGCCTGGGCGGTGTCGTCGTTGAGCCCTAGGTTGAGGACGGTGTCCATCATCCCTGGCATAGAGATGGGCGCGCCGCTCCTCACGGAGACCAGCAGGGGGCTCTCCGCGTCGCCGAACCGTTTCCCCGTCTTCCCCTCTAGTATCTCCACGTGCTTGAGCACCTCCTCCCAGAGGCCCTCGGGGAACTCGCCCCCCGCCTCGAAGAAGTCGTTGCAGGTATTCGTCGTGATCGTGAACCCGGGCGGGACCCTGAGGCCTATGTTGGTCATCTCAGATAGGTTCGCGCCCTTCCCCCCGAGGAGGGATTTCATCTCCTTGTTGCCCTCGCCGAAGGCGTAGACCCGTTTAGCCATTTCTAAATTCTCCTGATGGAATCAATTCAATGGGGGTTGCTCATAAGTTTACCCGTCTAAACGTTCTCTCAACCTAAAACGGGACTGTCCAGCGAGGAAACGATTTACGGTAGGTCGGTGTAGTTAATGCGAAACGCGTTGGTCGACGTTGAAAAGCTCAAGGCGACTGTGAGGGAGGCAGTCGAGGAGCAGAGGGCACGCCTTCACGAGATAAGCAGGATCCTGTACGAGAACCCCGAGCTGGGGAGCGAGGAGTTCAAATCGGCGGAGTTGCTCACGTACGAGCTGGAGAGCCACGGGTTCCAGGTCGAGAGGCAGCTCCACGGGATACCCACGGCCTTCTGCGCCACATACAGGGGCAAGGCCGAGGGGCCGAGGGTCGCCGTCATAGCCGAGTACGACGCCCTCCCGGGTGTGGGGCACGGGTGCGGCCACAACCTCATCTCCGCGGCGGCCGTGGGGGCGGGTGTCGCCGCGAGCAGGGTCATGGAGCAGCTGGACGGGGAGGTCCTGGTCGTGGGGACCCCCGCCGAGGAGGGGATGGGGCCCAGCGCCGGGAGCAAGGTCATCCTGGCCAAGAAGGGCTTCTGGGACGGCGTTGACGCCGCGATGATGTGCCACCCCTCCACGATGTACAGCGTGGGCACCCGTCTCCTGGGGATCTGGAGGATCACCATGGAGTTCGAGGGGCAGACCGCCCACACGGCTGTGGACCCCTATAACGGAGTGAACGCCCTCAACGCGGCGACCCTTGCCTACATCGGGACCCATATGCTGAGGCAGGAGGCTCGGCGGGACGCCAACGTCGTCATCAGCGGGATAATCACCGAGGGGGGCCTCGCATCCAACATCATTCCAGGTAGGGCGGTGTGCAACTTCGGGGTGAGGAGCAGCGATGAGGCGTACCTTGAGGAGATGGTGGAGAAGGTGGCAAGGTGCGCCGAGGGGGCCGCCCTCGCCACGGGGGCCAAGGTGAAGGTCACCAAGAGGAGGGTCTACAGCAGCAAGAAGCAGAACCCGCCCCTCATCGAGGCCCTTTGGGGGAACTATGCCTCTCAGGGCCTTGAGATCCCGGACTGGAGGGAGACCTACACGGACATGCCCCTGGCCTCATCCGATTTCGGTGACGTGTCACACGTCATCCCCGTCGTGAGCTCCAATATCAAGGTTGGCGAGCCAGGGCTTCCAGGTCACAGCGTCCAGATGGCCGACGCCACCATGACGGAGCAGGGGCAGGAGGCCATGATGGTGGGGGCGAAGGCCCTGGGGATGACCCTGGTGGAGCTCCTGGCTGAACCTGAGAGGCTGAAGGAGATCAGGGAGTACTTCGACGCCCACTAGTCCTCCTTCTTCCAGACGGTGAGGCCCCTGTACTGCTTGATGGCCTCGAATGAGAAGGTGGCGATGCTGAAGAGGCAGACAGCGACGGTGACGAGGTCCCTGAAGTCCCAGCTTATGGGGTACAGGAGGAGGAACGAGGTCAGTATGCCGGCTGAGAGGGCGGCGTAGACGACCATCCGGGGTATGAGCATTCCCCTGAGCATGAGGAAGCTGCGGAGGGCCTCAAGCTGCTCCTGGTCGTTGGTCACGTACTTGCCGGCCTTGGGCTCTATGAGCTTGAGCTCCATGAGCTTGTTGACGTGGTACTGGGCTAGGCTCGGGCTGGAGAGCTTCAGGGCCCTCCAGATCTCACGGACTCCCACGGGGCTGTTGGAGGTGAGGATGCAGAGGTAGACGTCGTAGGTCGTGCCGTAGATCCTCTTGTTGCCCGCCATCAGCTTCGCTCCATTCT
>CAYONH010000063.1:0-9263 GCA_964405275.1 uncultured Candidatus Bathyarchaeia archaeon
GAATGTCGATAAAAATACCATATCATTACATTAAATGTAAATGAAGAGATGTTAAATACATTATATACATACTTCTAAAAGCTTACAGAAGAAGTGAAATAAATGGATAAAAATCAACAAATGATACTTGGTGTCATCGTGATCGCAATAGTGGGTGTATCAGCATTCTACCTAATGCAGCCATCTAAGCCCCCGACCGTGGTGGATACTGACGGAGACGGGGTTCCAGATGTTGACGACAAATGGCCCGGGCGAGACGATGAAACCTTCTCTGTTACCCTGAACTTGCTCATCGACAGCTGGCCGGTAACCTACGACCCCCATGTCTCATACGGAGGCACTGCGGGGGGTCTAAACTACTGCTACTCGACCCTGTTCATCTTCGAGGGAGGGGACTTCAACGAGTTGAAGCCCTGCCTAGCAACAGGTTACGAGATGTCTGACGATGGCCTTACTTACACGATACACCTCAGGGATGACGTAACATTCCACAGCGGAGACAAATTCACAGCACAGTCCATTAACTACACGATCTGGCGGATGAGGGAGACGCAGTCCCCGACATCATGGATCCTGGCTCCGATACAGGAGATCGAGATCCCGGACGACTACACAATCGTACTGACGATCGATGCGCCCTTCGCGCCCTTCCTCGCCTCATTATCCAATTGGATAAAGTTCGTAAATCCGAACTATATCGAAGCGCATGGAGGGGTGGTTACCGGAGAGGAGAACCTCTACATGAGGGACCACGAGGACGGGACAGGTCCATTCAAGCTAGTCGAGTGGGCAGACCACGAGAGAATAGTCCTTGAGGCCTACGACGGCTACTTCGAGGGATGGGATGGTCCGCACATCGAGAGAATCGTCTACAAGTTCGTACCAGAACTTAGTACACAGCTGATGCTGCTCGCATCCGGCGATGCCGACATAATCGAAAGTATCAAGGCGCCCAATATACCAGAGATCCAGAACACAATAGAGGAGGATGACCTGTCTATCATTATGGGTGAGAGGTGGTCTCTCACGACGACCGCCTTCTGGCTCAACATGAAGGCTCTGCCATTCAGCGACAAGAACGCCAGGCTCTTCGTCCAGCACCTCATCGACCGTGAGACAGGTATAAACGATGTCATGAACGGATATGCGCTACCTGCCCCTACATTCCACACGCCCGGCACGATGGGCTACGGTGAGTATCCGACGCAGTACACGTACGACCCGGCGAAAGCTGCTGAGTACTTCGAGCTGATGTCAGATGAGGCCAAGGATGCCCTCGACGGATCAGTTTGGCCTTTCCTGAACAAAGCCGTGGATGAGAAGGTGCTACTCCAGATGCTGCAGGTTGAACTCAGGGAGTTCGACATCGACATCGAGATACTTGAGCTTGATGGTCCCTCCTACTTCGGTAGGGTGACGTCAGGCGGGTTAGACCCTGAGGCATCCGATCTTATGCTTGTTTGTTACTGGAGCGCTGACTATCCCGACCCGGACGGCATGATATATGCACTTTACAAGTCCGACGAGCTCTGGAACCGAATGTTCTGGGGTAATGAGACGACCGACGCAATCCTCATGGCCGCCCGCTCGGAGACTGATCCTGTGAAGAGAGAGGATATGTACAAGCAGCTGGAGATGATGGTCGCAGATGATGCATGCCAGATCCTTGTCTACTACAATGGCGCCGGATATGCGGCCCAAGAATGGATGAAAGGTCTGGAGACCAACTTCATCTACGCTGGTCAGTACACGACTCCCTGGCCTTACGACGTCTGGAAGGAACCCTAAATAACCTCTATTTCCCTTTATTTTTTTTAGAGATGTTGTTATATGACCAATTTTTTAAAAATAATTGTATTAATACTATTAATTTCATTTTCACTCGCTTTTAATTCTTTATATTAGTAAAGGAAGGCGGGAAGCGTTATATATTGAATGAGACGATGAGAGGGGAAAGAGGATGAAACTACGCGATTACATATTAAAGCGGCTTTTACTCACGATCCCCACGATTTTGGGCGTTATGTCTATTACATTCGTCCTCTCCCATATAATCCCCGCCGACCCCATCGTTATGTGGTTAGGGGGGCCTGAGGCTGTCCGCCTCGCTAGGCCGGAGGTCATTGCAAGGATCAGGGACAGCCTCCACCTCGATGATCCGCTCTGGATTCAGTACATTTTCTACATAAAGGCCGTGCTCCAGGGCGACCTTGGGATGTCGCCTATGACCCACAACCCGGTGATTGTTGACCTCATCAGGCTCCTGCCCGCCACCATCGAGCTCGCTCTAATATCCATGATGATCGCCCTGATTATCGGTATCGTCGCGGGGGTAATGTCCGCTACGCACAAGGACGGCCTCGCTGACCATGCGAGCCGGATATTCTCCCTCCTGGGGGTTGCGCTCCCCAACTTCTGGTTAGCCCTCATACTACAGCTAGTGTTCTATTATTATCTGGGTTGGTTCCCTGACCCCGGAGGGCGAATGACCGATCTAACAGCCTGGACCCACCCCGTGCAGAGGATAACGGGGTTCCTGCTCATAGACAGCGTCCTGACTCTGAACAAAGTCGCGTTCTTCGACGTGGCTATCCACACGATAATGCCGGCCATCGTCCTGGGGTACAGGTCTGTCGCCATGATTACACGGCTCACGAGGTCGAGCATGCTTGAGGTCCTGAAGCAGGACTACATCAGGACGGCTAGGGCCGGGGGGCTGAAGGAGAAGGTGATCATATACAAGCACGCGCTGAGGAACGCACTTGTACCCACGGTTACGACAGCGGGGATGACCTTCAGCTACCTCCTCTCCGGATCCCTCGCCGTTGAGATGGTCTTCTATTGGCCGGGTATAGGGTGGTACTCAGGACAGTCTATCACGATGCTCGACTATCCAGCGATTCAAGGGGTAACCCTGGTGGTCGGCATAATCTTCGTGTTCATGAACCTGATCGTTGATCTGCTGTACGGGGTTCTCGATCCTAGGGTGAGGTATGAGTGATGAAAATGGATAAAAAGAAAGAGAGCACGAACGGCTCCTGGTATAGAAACTGGACGAACGAGCATCAAGCGCAGATCAAGGACCTGAAATACACAATCCACCTCTTCAGGCAGAGCAAGCTGGCGATGGGAGGATTCCTCCTAGTCCTCGGGGTCGTACTTATGTCCGTCTTCGCCCCATTCCTAATAACCCACGATCCGTACTCACTCAACCTTCCGGAAAGGGGGCTTCCCCCTAGCAGAGAGCACCTATTCGGGACGGACTCAAACGGCATGGACATCTACAGCCGATGCGTCTGGGGCGGGAGGATAGACCTCTCCGTGGGCTTCATAATCGTATTTATCTCGACGGCAGTAGGCGTCGTTGTAGGCGTGACGACAGGATACATGGGAGGCATCATCGACGAAGTCTTCATGAGGATCACGGACATGTTCTTCGCGATACCCAGCTTAATCCTCGCGATGGCCGTCTCGGCCGCCCTGGGCTCCAGAAGTCTCCAGACGATCATGTTCTCAATGCTCATAGTCTCCTGGCCTGGGTATGCCAGGCTGATACGTGGCAACACACTGGCGGTCAGGGAGGAGCCCTACATCGAGGCAGCCAAGTCCCTGGGGGCGAGCAGTCTCTATATAATCTTCAAGCACGTCCTGCTGAACGCGGTGGCCCCTGTGCTCGTCATGGCCACGATGGACCTGGGATCAATCATGCTTCTAACGGCTAGCCTGAGCTTCATAGGGATGGGGGCTCAGCCGGGTACGCCTGAGTGGGGGCGGATGATTGCGGATGGCAGGAACTTCATGAGAAGCTCTCCGTGGATGATCACTTTCCCCGGGATCTTCATCATGATAAGTGTCCTAGGGTTCAACCTACTAGGCGATGGCCTTAGGGATGTCTTGGACCCGAGGCTGAGGAGGTAGCTGTGAGGCGATGTCGGAACCGCTCCTATCCGTCAAGAACTTGAAGACGTATTTCTACACCTACGAGGGCGTCGTCAAGGCCCTTGAGGGCGTCAACTTTAAGATCGACAAGAACCAGATAATCGGCCTCGTTGGCGAGACGGCCTGTGGGAAGTCAGTTACGGCTCTCTCTATAATGGGGCTCATCCAGGACCCGGGTAAGATCATTGATGGCGAGATATTCTTCGACGGGGTCAACCTGCTGAAGAACTCCAAGGACGAAATGAGGCAGATACGGGGTAAGAAGATCGCGATGATCTTCCAGGAGCCTATGACATCCATCAACCCCATGTTCACCATAGGGAACCAGATCGCTGAGATAATAATGCTCCACGAGAAGGTTGGGAAAAAGGAGGCTATGGGGAAGGCCCTTGAGATGCTCAAGAGTGTAAAAATGTCGGATCCTGAAGAGGTGCTCAAAAAGTACCCCCACGAGATGAGCGGTGGGATGAGGCAGAGGGCGATGATAGCGATGGCGCTCTCCTGTCACCCCCAGCTGCTGATAGCCGACGAGCCCACGACTTTTCTAGACGTGACTGTTCAGGCTCAGATACTCAAGCTGATGAAGGAACTTGCTCAGGAGATCGGCGCATCTGTCCTCATGATCACTCATGACATGGGAGTTGTAGCCCAGATGTGCGACGAGGTCAACGTAATGTACGCAGGGCTTGTCATAGAGAGCGCGAAGACTCGTGAGATATTCCACAACCCGAAGCACCCTTACACGACAGGATTGATGAAGGCTGTTCCCAAGATCGTGAAGACCAACGTAAAGTTGGACTCCATCCCTGGTACTGTTCCCAACTTGATTACACCCCCGTCCGGATGCAGATTTCATCCTAGGTGCTCCCACGTGATGGATATCTGCAAAGAGGCGATACCTAAGGCAGTGGAGATCACACCGGGGCACCGCGTTTCATGTTTCCTGTACTCTCGGAGGTCAGATGATGTCTAATAACCTGCTAGAGGCCGTAGATCTAGTAAAGTACTTCCCTATCAGGGGAGGCGTACTATCAAGGATACAGGACCACGTACGCGCAGTTGACAACGTCTCAATGTACATAAAGAAGGGCGAGACCGTGGGTCTCGTAGGCGAGTCAGGATGCGGGAAGACAACCTTCGGCAGGACAATGCTCAGGCTTATTGAGCCCATGGCGGGGGAGGTAAACTTTGAGGGTGTAGACATAACCTCCCTCAGCCCTGTCGAGATGAGGGCGATGCGGAGGAACATGCAGATAGTCTTCCAGGACCCTGTTGGTGCACTGAACCCAAGGATGACCATCAAGAACATCATAGGTGAGCCCCTCAAGATCCACGGTTTAGCCAAAGGCGGCGAGTTGACCGAGAGAGTCATAGAGCTAATGACGAGCGTAGGCCTCAAGGAGGAGCATCTTTACCGGTTCCCCCACGAGTTCAGCGGTGGGCAGCGGCAGAGGATCGGGATCGCGAGGTCCATTGCGCTCAACCCGAGTTTCTTGCTCCTAGATGAGCCGACCTCAGCGCTTGATGTCTCCGTACAGGCTCAGATACTGAACCTGATACAGGACCTTCAGAAGAGGCTTGACCTAACCTATCTCTTCATCTCACACAACCTAGCCGTTATCAAGTACGTCAGCGACAGGATCTACGTCATGTACCTGGGGAAGATTGTGGAGTCTGCGGAGAGCGAGGAACTCTTCAAGAACCCCCATCACTCTTATACGAAGGCTCTGCTGTCAGCGATCCCAATACCCGACCCAGACCTGAAGATGGACGATGTCTATCTCCAAGGAGAGGTACCTAGCGCTATCAATCCGCCTAAAGGCTGTAGGTTCCACCCCAGGTGCCCAAACGCCACAGATAAGTGCAAGACGGAGGAACCGGAGCTCGTAGACCTCGGGAACGAGCACTATGTCCTATGCCACATGATATGAATCACTGAGAGGAATTGATGAGCTGAGATGCCTGAAGAGGAGCTTGGGGATGAAGAGGAGCTAAGCCTAGAATGGAGGGACTATCTTGCCTTCACCATTGCCCTTCTAGAGACCCATCTCCTGCCCTTCGTGCTGATGACGGTGGCGCTCCTCGTAGTGGGAGTGATCATCATAAATATCGTCTAAGTGTGGCTTCGATAGATGCATAAAAGTAATAATATTAATGGGTGATGATCATGTTAGATCTTGGATATGGGACTTATCTACTATACGCTTGTCCACACCTACAACCTGATGTTAGAGGTATTTTCAGCGCTGACCGCCTTAGCAGTAGGGTACCTTATATTCGGGTTGATGCGGGAGTGGTTCTACATTATACAGGCGAACGTCAGCTTCGAGTTGCGTTCACCCTTTAAACTATTGAGCAGGGAAATGGATGCAGTTTAGTAGTAAAAGACTCTTGGTTTTGACGCTTTTCCTCCTTGAGGCTTCCCTTGGGTTCTATGTATTCAACTACACTGCCCAGAGCAAGAAAGCCTCAATCATCATCGAGGGACAGGAGGGGGTCACATGCGCCGACGCATCCCAGGCATGCGAGGTCCTCGTCATAGGTCGCGAGGATGGCTCCATCGCCTATTTCGAGAGGGGGGACACGACTCCATTCTGGGAGTATAACGGAGCAAGTGGCGTTGAGTCTATACGGGTCTCTGCGATGGGTGAGGTAGCCGCTGCATCCGACTCCAATCATACTCTGCTCTTCTTCACGGACATCTCCAAGATCTCTGAGGGAAGGGTGGTCCCAAACTGGAAGATAGACTTCGACTCTGACGTCCAAGTATTGGATGTCTACATATATCGGTCGAGGGTGTTCTCTCAATTGTACATAGTTGTGAGTAGGGGGGACCGCTGTCAGGTATATTCCCAGGCCGAAGCCCCTCCACTCTGGGAGATGCACGCTGAGACTCTCGATGTGAAGGCAGATATATCCCACGACGGCAGGTGGGTGGCGGTCGTTGCTGATAATACTGTACGCCTTCTAGGGAGCGATACTGGGGAGGAGGAATGGAACTTGAAGCTCCCGTCCAAGATATCTCAGGTCGAGATATCAATAGATAACAGGTTTCTCGCGCTAGGTACGGATGAAGGTGAGAAGGGCACCCTCTACGTAGTCAAGATGGCTGATGGCCAGGTCATCTGGGAGCACGAGATGGAGCGCCCGGTTGTCAAGCTCTCCGCCTCTGGCCTGTTGAAGAGGCTCTCCGCTCAGACCGACGACGGGAGGCTTCATATTTATATGTTCGACGGCGTTGAGGCAGAAGCTGTGAAGGTATTAGAAGGATGCGATTTTTGGGCTCAGCCCCCCTTCGGATCCTATGTGGTTGCTTCGAGCTCTCATAACCTTATATCCTACTACTTCCTGGAGCGCTCTGCACCCCTATGGCGTAACGATGGCGCTGAGGGCATCAAGGCGCTATATTCGAGCCTAGCCGGGGAGTACATCTACATGATTGACAAGGAGAACATCTACATGTTCACGAACCATTACTACAACGAGCTCATCCCTGGTTCTCGAACTGCCTGGGCTCTCTTTTTCTCCATAGGAGCCGTAGGTCTCTTATCGCTGACCTACCTGTACCGGCGAGTACCTGGGCGACCGGTTCAGAGAGGAGGCGTGATCAGCCTGCTCTCAGGTGGAGCCCTAGGGGTCCTCATTTTCTTCCTCAGCTCAGGCAAACCCAGCTTGGACGCCCTCCCCGCGTTGACGGGTTGCGCAGTGGCATCCTGGCTCTACTGGAGAAGGAAAGGCGGCTTATGGAGTGGAATCCTCGCCTACATCGCTGGTTTATCCTTCTCCATCCTCTCGGGGATGATGAATGGTCTCCTGCACTGGTTTGAGGGAAGCCTAAGCAACATCGTTTTTCTAGTAATCGAGGGAGGTACTGAGGGGGTCACCATCGGCCTTACCTACACACTGGCTGGCCCAGTATGCGGAGCTATCATAAGGCGCTTGTTTCCTCACGAGCCCAATAATCAGTTAAGCTGAGCAACCTTCAGCCTCCCTCCTCAATGAGGATTGCCCGTTAGACATGCCCCCAAAACCTTACCAAAATCTACATAATAGCTGATAAGATGTGTCTAATTAAAATGATTTAGCGTAAATTCTCTCTTCATAACTTTTTAGCGAGTTCTCGCCAAGTCACGCATTCCCTTTGGGAAGTATCGATCTTGCGGTAGGTGAATATAATTTCTTGAGAGAATTTTGATTAACCTCTGTTTTCACGGCTTCTAAACCCCCTCGGATAACCTTATAGCGCGAACCACCCCACAAATAAACATGTCCACATTCAGAACCTACATGCTCAAAAAAGCCTACGAAAACGTCAAGAAACACGGCGACAGACTCGCCCGGGTCGACTCCCTCATAGACTGGGAGGCCTTCAGACCAATAATCACCCCCATGTACCACAACAAGACCCCACGAGGAGGCAGACCCAACGTCGACCCGGTGGTGATGGTGAAGCTCCTCGTCCTCCAGCAGTGGTACGGCCTCAGCGACCCGGAGCTGGAACGGCAGGTGGACGACCGACCGAGCTTCCAACGGTTCCTCGGCTTCCCGGAGAAGGCCCCCGACTACTCCACGGTCTGGCAGTTCAGGGAACGCCTTGCCGAATCGGGCCGGGACAGGCTGGTGTGGGCTGAACTGCAGAGGCAGCTGGACGGGAAGGGCCTCAGCGTCAAGAAAGGCGTAGTCCAGGACGCATCGTTCATCACCGCCGACCCGGGTCATGCCCCCGCGGATAAGCCTAGGGGTGGTGAGGCCCGGACCAGGAGGAGCAGGGATGGCAGCTGGGCTAAGAAGGGAGGCAAGTCCAGCTTCGGGTTCAAGCTACACACGAAGGCGGATAACGACCAATGATTGGTGCAGAGCCTCGACGTGACATCGGCCTCGGTGCATGATAGCCGATGGATCTTTCCGAGTCAGGTGAGGTTGTGTACCGGGACAAGGGGTACTTCGGCGTGGAGCCTAGAGGGTTCAACGCGACGATGAGACGGGCGTCGAGGGATCATCCGCTGAGCATATGGGACCGGATTAGAAATACCCGGATCAGCAGGAGGCGGGCGTCTGTGGAGAGGGTTTCCACGGTCTTGAAGCGAGTGTTTCACGGTGGCCCCATGCTGGTGACGACGGTGCCCCGGGTCCGGGTGAAGATGGTGTTCGCGTGTCTCTGCTTCAACCTGGTGCAGCTGGGCACCCTTGCGGCGAGGTCGTAGCGCGATCCATCGAAGTCGGGCTGGAGAGGGGTGAAGGTTCGTTAAGGAGGGGTGGAATGGGGTTGAGAAGAAGGCTGTGAGGCCTTGGGGAGGATGGTCTCTGGGTGGGTGGCTCATGGG
>CAYONH010000064.1:0-9186 GCA_964405275.1 uncultured Candidatus Bathyarchaeia archaeon
GATGAATATCGAGGGCAGCAGGTAGAGCGCGTAGTGGGAGCCCACCATGTAGTATGCGTTGTAGTTTGAGGCTAGGAAGGGCAGGAAGAGAGCAATATTTGCTACGATGAACCTGTCCTTTAGGGGTAGGAGGAGTAGTGGGGCGAACATCAACGCCATGTACAGCAGCTTGAGATGAAGATCGTGGGCGAGGGCTCTCAGGCTCTCAGATAGGTGGCTGACGATGTACAGAGGGATCTGTAGCGTGTCTCCCTTGAACCCGATTACGCTGAAAACCCCTGAGGCTTTGTATACATCCGAAAATTCATGCTCTATGGGGAAACTCTCAATGTAGCCCCTTGACACGCCGAAGAAGATCACGCAAATTACTAGTGTAGCCATGACAGCCTTCATTTCGGTGTTTTTCTTCATCGACAGCGGCCTCTCACGCCGTTGAGCGACCAGCAGATAGCCTAATGTTACTGACATCATAATCGAGAAGACGTGCTCCTGTATCGATAGTGTGAGGAGAAGGAGCGGGAGGTAGAGCCTCCACCTGGCCTTAATCAGCATTAGGTACGTGGAGAAGACTAGGAGCGGTATGAAGACCTGGGGCTGAAAGTCGAACCAGTTAGCACCTTGGACGCCCGGGTGCAGGAGGTAGGAAAGGCTCACAGCCAAGGCAATCTTCGGGCTTCCTGTTAACTCCCTCGTCAAGTAGAACAGTGGGAGTGCGGCTAAAGCTAGGACGAAGCATTTAGCGGTAAGGAGGGTCGCAGCGTCTGGATGGAGCGCGTACGGGGGGAAGAGAGTGAACAGGATTGGGCTGAAGTGTATGGCGAAGTAGTTGCCCTGCGTGTTCATGTAGAGGTCCGGTGTGTAGTAGAGTGGCTTTTCCCCGTATGTCGAGGAGTAGAATAGCTGGTTGAACACCCCCAGGTCCCAGCCGTAACTTGAGAGGTTGTAGTGCTTCAGGTAGGTGAAATATGAGAATATTAGGGTGTATATTAATATGGACAGAGATAACGTGATGATATATTTTCTATTAATTAATGTCTCTTTTAAATGCATGTTTACTGTGATTATGGATAATTGTTGAGATTTAAAATGCTTGTAACGTGATATTTAGAATATATGTGACATTTTCATTGCTCAGCTCATCGCTTCATATTTAAAGTATTTAAGTAACCGTCTGGGCCTTTATATACTGAAGGCTATGAAATTCGTCCAATTAAAATCCATGCGAGATCTAGTAATGTTGGTCGCCTCGTCCCCATCGATGAATGTGATTCAGCATCTGCCAAACGGAGTGTCTCATCTGTACTTCATCATTGGCGGTTCATTGAATGAGATATTCCTTTACTTCGTGAAGGAGGAGACGCTTGTAGATGGTAACTTCATCACGTACAACACCTACACGGGAGAGATCAGTTCAAGCGAGAAGCTCCTGCATGAGCCTAACATGAGTTCGTTCCCTCTCGTGGAGATAGTAAATCAGGACCTTCTTCCGCGCGATCTCTTGGACAAGGTGGACAGTCTATAACGATAGTGTGTCTAGGCCTTTATGCAAGTTGAGTGTGAATGATATGGATGAAATGGTGAAACAGATTGACATCAGCATCGAGAACGTGGTCGCCTCTGCGTCCCTCGACCAGAAGATCGACCTCCTGGCCATCATGAAAGTCTTCAGGAACGTTGAGTACAGGCCCAAGCAGTTCCCGGGCCTCGTGTTCAGGCTCAAGCGTCCCAAGACGGCAACGCTGATCTTCGGTTCCGGCAAGATGGTCTGCACCGGGGCCAAGTCGGAGAAGATGGCCCGAAGCGCAGTTAACAAGGTAGTGCGGGAGCTGAAGAACAACGGGATAATCATCTTGGGGAAGCCGAAGATAGTCATCCAGAACATCGTTGCTTCGGCGAACCTTCACGGCAAGATTGATCTTGAGACCGCTGCGGACATCATGGACAACGTGATGTACGAGCCGGAGCAGTTCCCAGGTCTCATCTACAGGATGGCGGTGCCCAAGGTTGTCATGCTCCTTTTCGCAAGCGGGAAGCTCGTCTGTACCGGAGCAAAGCACGAGGACATGGTCAAGGATGCAGTACACCTGCTCCACGGCATCCTCGAGGAAGACGAGCTCATCTACTACGATTAGCGGGTCTCAGAGGTTGAAACATGCCTAAAAACAACAAGCTTGAGCGGGAGGCCCTCTCCCTCGTCCTCGAGGCGGGGGAGGAGGGGATCCTCCAGAGCGACATGTGGAAGAGTCTAGGGGTCACAAGCAGAGAAGGCTCAAGGTTAGCCATCAAATTTGAGGAGAAGGGCGCTGTCGAGAGGAGAAAGATCCTCCACAAAGGACGCTGGACCTATAAACTGTTCTCTCAGAGCAAGGCCGTGACCATCGATTCGATCCAGGACTGTCCCTGCATGATCTGCGAAGACATCGACAAATGCTTCACCGGCGGGGAGACCTCTCCTATCAACTGTCCCCAACTAACAATCTGGATCGACCCGAATCTTGAGCCCCCTGAAGTCCTAATGGAAGAGCCATCCGTCGAAGAACCGGAAATCTAAGATGGGATCCTGAGTTGGGTGAGACTCTAAGGGAGTACGCCAAGTATTTCCTCTTTTTCATCTTCTTAGCCGTCGCGGCATTCGGCGGGATATTCATCCTGAAATCCACCCTGAAGACGGAGTACCCTGTAATGGTGGTCGTATCTCAGAGCATGATTCCCACGCTGGGTGTCGGAGATTTCATCTTGGTGGGGCAGATCCAGGATTTCGACGAGATCGAGGCTGGACCACCTCCTGAAGGGGACATCCTCGTCTTCTCGAGGTCCTATTCTTCTGATGAGTACATCGTTCACAGAGCTGTCAGAAAGGCTGAGATGAACGGCGAGTGGTTCTTTGCGACGAAGGGTGATCACAATACAGTGGAGGACAGTCAACCGGTGAGCGAGGATAAGGTGATAGGAAAGGTGGTGGGCAGGTTCCCCATCATGGGGTATTTCCCCCTATTCATCAAGACCACCAGGGGATTCGGCCTAGTCGCCGCACTCATGATACTGATCTTCTTCGCCGATTACATCATGCCCCTTAAGAGGGTGGAGAGGATCGGCGGTTCCTTCCGCTGGTGGACACTGATCCCCTTCCTGTCAAGCCCTTTGATACTTGTCGTCCTACTGAACTGGCCCGACAAGCATCTTGAGCTGGAGCTGCTAGCGTTAGCCGTGTGGTACATAGGATGTGTTGTCACCCCACTGGCTTTCGAGGACGACGACATGGGGCTCATGTTCTGGCTCTATCACTTCGTGCTGACCATGATTCCCTTGGGGTGTGATCTGGTTTGGAAGATGACCGGGCTGACGCCCAGCCTGTGGTGGAACACCAGGGGAAGCATCGTCCCCATCACGTGGCTCCTAATGCAGGAGACCCCACAGTACTACCAAGCATTCAACCTGTTCGCCCTCCTTACGCTACCTGGATGCATACTTTTCCTAGTGATTATGGCTGCTAAACGTCGAGGGTTCCAGCCTCTGATATCACTAAGTGGTAAGATAAGGGGCTCGGTTACAATCCTCCCTGATCCGGAGGACTCTGATATAGTCCCCTACGATGTGGAGTAATGCCCAAGTCCTAGCTTCCAAGCAGAAGGCCGAAGCCCCCGATCGAGTAAAGATACCACCAGTGAACCACCTTCTTCATGAACTTGGCGAGGGCGCCTTTGAACTTGATACCGAACAGATCGCCGATTGCGTATGTCCTCCCCAACGTCACGATCTCACCTATGTGCTTGTTTACGTATGGACTCAGAGGCACACCTCGAAGCGAGGACACTATATTACGCGCTACCAGAGCTCCCTGGACCATGGCTATGTGAGCGGTCGGAGGCAACGGCCTCCCTTCACTGTTCGTTGCGCAAGCCGAGTCACCGGCTATATAGATGTCATCGTATCTCTCTGCGCGGCAGTACTCGTCTGTCGTAATCCTTCGACTTTTAATCTCGAAGGCTGACCCACATGCTGGGTCGCCCCTGACCCCGCCGGACCAGACGAGGATGTCCGATTCGAGGACCCTCCCACTCTTAAGTTCTATCCTGCCGTCGGACACTATCGAAACAGCATCGTTCAGCACCAACTCGACTCCTATCTTGTTGAGGACCTCCTGCCCCTTCAGGACGAGATCCTCATTCCACCCAGGAAGTATAGTGGGCATCATCTCAACGATTGAAACGTATTTCTGGGGCCTCTCTATGTTGTGTTCGCTACAGAGGATTGGGTACCAGTCTGCGATCTCCCCTGCGAGCTCTACTCCCGTGAACCCCCCGCCGCCCACGACGATGTTCGGCGGTGCTCCCGTTCTCTCCCTTTCCTTGAACAACTCCTCGATTCTCGACCTGATATCCTTGGCCGCCTCGAAGCTGCTCAGGGTCATGCTGTTCTCCTCAAGGCCCTCGATACCGAAGTAGGCTACATGACTCCCCAGGGCTATCACCAGTATGTCGTAGGTCATGTCTCCGTTCGTCGTCTCCACTACACGGCGTTCAGGGTCTACTGTCCTCACAGATGCCTTGATAAATTCGATTCTCTTCCCTTTGATTAGCCTGGATAATGGTACGATAATGTCCTTTTCCTCGTAGTCCTTGTTGCAGACCTCCTGGATCTTGTAGAGGTACTGATGGTAGTCGTTCTCATCAACAAGGACTATTCGACCGATACGGCTGTCGATATTTTTCTCGAGGTCCAACGCTGCCCTGATGCCAGCGACTCCCGCTCCCAGGACTACTATTTGTTTAGAATTACTGACAGCCATGACAAACTCTTCCTTCGTCTTTGCTCTTATTGGCTTGAACTTGTGTTTTATAAAACCTCGGTCTTCTTTGTCTCATCGGTATTTATTGTTATAACAGTAATTGCTGAACCTTCTTAATGTGAAAGAGTTTAAAACACCCAGAGTTTCACATAAAGGAGGTTTGAAGAAATGAGTCAAGGGAGTCAATCTTCGAGGAAAATAGTAATCATCGGTCTGGGTACTGGGGGGCTCTACGCGTCTAGGGCTGCATCAAGGACAGATAGAAAAGCCCAGATAACGATAATCGAGAAGAGAGACTACGACATGTTCTCGCCCTGCGGGCTGCCTTATGCTATTGAGGGTATGGTGCCCAGCTTCGAAGACCTTAAACACTCTGTGCCCGTGACGAGGCAGCTGTCCAAGCTAACGAGCCATGAGGTGCTGTCAATAGATACCGGGGGGAAAAGAGTGGAGGTCAATAACCTAGAGTCGGGTGAGACGTTCTGGTTAGATTACGATTCCCTCATAATCTCGACGGGGAGCAGACCCGTAATCCTGCCTATCCCGGGGGCTAACGAGCTTTTGGGAAAGGGGGTTCACGTAGTGACGAACCCTGAAGAGGCTGAGGGCCTGCGGGATGCCGCTCTTAATAGTAAGAGGGCTGTGGTCGTCGGCGGGGGTGCTATCGGGCTGGAGATAGCCTTCGCGCTCAAGGAGCTTGGATTGGACGTGTGGGTGACCAAGAGGAGCCCGCCTCCCTTCCCACGAAACTTGGATCCAGACATGGGGAAGATCATCAGTGAATACCTTGAGGCGAAAGGACTGCACATCCTATTCGGAAAAGGGATCGATCGGATAAACGGCGAGGAGCGCGTAGAGTCCGTCGAGATTGCTGGAGAGACGATCACCACCGATATCGTGGTAATGGCCGTAGGCGTCAGGCCCGAGTCGAGGCTCGCAGAGGAGGCTGGGATAGCCACAGAGCGAGGTGCCGTAGTCACGGATGAGCGATTGATGACGAACGTAAAAGACGTCTACGCCCTGGGAGACTGCTCAAAATCATTCAGTGGCGTAGACCACAAGCCAGTTTCGATAGCTCTCGCAACGACGGCGTTCATGCAGGCAGCTGTAGTAGGCGTGAACGCCGCCGGGGGTGACGCGGTCTACAGCGGAGCCATGGGGACTTTTGTCTCATTCATCGGCGACCTGGAGATATCCTGCACCGGCTACAATACGGAGATCGCGGAGAGGAACGGCTTCACTGTAATCGCGGGGAGGGCCAACATGCAGACCAAGCCGAACTGGATGCCTAGCGCCAAGGACATCTCGGTGAAGATCGTAGTGGATGCGGAGACAGGGCGGATTCTAGGAGGCCAGGCCATCGGGGAGGAGGGGGCTGCATGGCGTATCAATGTGATCTCCGTGGCGATCAAGAACAGGATGACCATAGAGGAATTAAGTAAAATTGAACTGGCCTATTGCCCGGCCGTCTCCGAGCTCTTCGATCCACTCCTAGTTGCGGCGGATGTCGCCTTGAGGCGCTTCAGCCATAAGCGGTGATCTTCTCTACGCTGTTTTTTTCAACCAATTTTTTCTGCGAGCTCCATTATCGAGCCGTAAAACTCTGTCTTCTTCAGGAGCTCCACACATCCCAGAGCGTCTTCAAGCGTCGGGTCGTAGTTTATAGCCCCGAGGTAGGCCGTGTTGTCCTCTCCTGCCCTCTCTGAAACGTACGTCGTCGGCTTCATGACCATATTCTCGACGACCCCTATCGTGGATATGTCTAGCTCATGAAGCAGTTTAATCTGCTTCCTGACGGTCTCGTACGCCACCTTTGAGGGGGTGGAGACGACCAGGAAGAGTATCCTCTTAATTAGCCGTATCATGTCGAGGGTTGCATCACCTATGCCAGGCGGCATATCCACGATAAGGTAGTCGAGGTTGCCCCATAGGGTGACCGCGAGGATCTCGATGATGGCGTTCGATGTGTCGGCTCCCCTCAGTGGCGCAGGTTCGTCCTGAGAGTAGTATGTTATTGACATGTAACGTAGGCCGTGGGCCAAGGGTGGGATGATGCCGTACTCCTCCTCTGGGTACAGCCCCTCGATGCCCAGGATCACATGGGAGGAGGGGCTCGTGAAGTCGAGGTCTAGCAGGCCCACGCTGTGACCTTTCTCCTTTAACCTGATGGCGAGCGCTGATGCCACTACACTCTTACCGACGCCTCCTTTACCGCTTGAGATCGCTATTATCTTCTCGACATTCTCAAGGCGTCTCGTGATGATGTCTAGCCGGGGATCAGTTATCTTCCTTCACCCCTGAAATCGAGGCCAGTACCACCCCTCGCCCCTCCAGGACCTCGAAGTCTGGGCTCTCGCAGATTGGGCATTTAATGTAGACGTGTGCCATCTCCGGGACGAAGTGGATTGCCTCCGACGTTTCCTCGTCCATGTCCCGGTTGCTGAACTCCCATTCCTCTCCGCAGACCCTGCACCTTAACCTGCCCTTAATTGCTTGGAGAGTGAACTTGGCGTCCTTAATATTCGGTGTCCTGAGCTGCTCAAGGGCGAACAGAAATATCTCGTGTTCAATCTGTTGCAGCTCCCCTATTCCCACCTTAATTTCAGTGATCTTCTTGATTCCCTGTCCCTCAGCGACTCTGGTGGCGGTTGAGATGACTCCTTCAGCTAGGGCCCATTCGTGCATAACATGATGTTTCCTGTTCGATTCTTTATGTGTTTCTCGTTGTATACTGGTCGGGAGTGGTGATAGTTTTTTTTGGGATTTCACGTTAGCTGAGACACTTAGGTTGATTAACGTTATCATGGATTCGACATACGTCCCATGTTAGTATTTTACTCTCATATTATTGGGACATTATATTGATGTATTATAATATCTCTTCATTTTGTCTCACACCTTTTAATAACGTCTTATGATTTATCTTTTATTGACGCTATGGATCTGCCCATCATCCGACTGAAAGACATGAGAGTGTACTATTTCTCCCTCATAATCGCTATGTTAGGTATCTCTACGTACTTCGGTCTGAGCCAGTCGTTCATTTCTTTTGAAAAGGGAATTGAAATCGTAAGGAGCAGGGGGTACTCGATAAACGGGGAGATGGAGTGGGACCTCGCGTACTCGGAAGACTGGAAGGTTACTGAACGGGGTCTCAGGTCGTTCCTAGAGGACTGCAACAGGATACAGCGCGAGCATGGGTCGTTGACAGTCTACGCCGATTTCTACGCCAAGGTGCTCTTCGTGTTCGATCCATCCTCGGAGTTGTCGAGGAAAATGCTGTATTTCTGTAACCTAGCCTAGAAAACGAGGATTTTCATTCGTCTAGTCGTCTCCGGTTCGTGTCTGTAGCATAAGATTTAAGTCGGTTGTCAGTTGTTGATAACGATTCACGTTGAAGAACGTCAAGGTTGTATCATACGGTATCGGAGTCATCGGAAGAAGGCTGGCAACCCACCTTCTCTCCAAGGATGGCATCGAGATTGTAGGAGCCGTCGACATCAATCCCGCCATCGTGGGGAAGGACCTGGGAGAGGTCCTAGGGGGCGAGAAGATAGGCGTCTTGATCTCCGACGACGCCGATGAGGTGCTCTCAAAAACCAAGCCCGACATCGTCTGCCACACAACGATGTCATACGTCAAGCAGACCTACAATCAGTTCGCCCAGATCCTCAGCCACGGAGTCAACTGCGTCTCGACCTGCGAGGAGCTCTCCTACCCCTACGACACGGAGGAGGGAGCAGAGTACGCGAAGAAACTCGACAACCTGGCTAAGGAGAATGGTGCCACCCTGCTGGGGACCGGCATCAACCCCGGCTTCCTCATGGACACACTACCCATCGTCCTCACGGGGCCGTGCACGAGGGTCGACGACATCTACATCACCCGGCAGATGGACGCCGCCACGAGGAGGATACCCTTCCAGAAGAAGATAGGAGCGGGACTCACAATCGAGGAGTTCAGGAAGAAGATAGACGCCCACGAGATCACAGGACACGTAGGCCTCGAGCAGTCCATATCGATGATCGCGGACGCCTTAGGATGGGAACTCGACGAGATCAAGGTCGACCCCGTCGGCCCCGTGATCCTGGACCACGACACAGCGAGCGACGCAATAAAGGTACCAAAGGGGCACAACGCGGGCTCCATGCAGATGGCCTACGGCAAAGCTGGCGGAAAGGACCTCATAACCATGGACTTCAGGGCCTACATAGGCGCCCCCGAGGAGTTCGACAGCATAACCATCAGGGGAGAGCCCCCCATCAACCAGAGGATAACGCCGTGCGTACACGGGGACTACGGGACCATCGCCATAACCTCAAACATGATACCCACGGTCATAGCCGCAGAGCCCGGCTTCAAGACGATGAAAGACCTCCCCCTCCCCCATGCAACCC
>CAYONH010000065.1:0-9169 GCA_964405275.1 uncultured Candidatus Bathyarchaeia archaeon
CGTGTACTCCCACTCCTTGTCGCCGCTATGTGATACAGCGTTCCTGCGACTAGGGAGGTGTTACTCGTCAACCTGTCGTCGTTTAGAGCAAACCTCACGGTTCCATCAGCGCGAACCCACATTGAATATGATACATCGTAGCTCCCCTTTGTCAGGATGTCGGGAGTCCCCGAGTAATCAACGGCTGTGAACCAGGCCTCGATGGTGATGCCGTCCGTGATGTCGAGGGAGACGTCGTTCCCGAAGTCTAGATAGTCGTTGAGGCCATCAAGGACCAGGGAGCCGTCCACCACTCCTTTCACCTGATCGATGCTCGACATGGAGCCGTGGCTGGTCCCATGGTTAACGCTGGACTTGCTGTTCAGCATCTGTGGGGGGGCGCCCCCGGGATTCTCGGATAGGTGCCAGACACCGACGTAGTTGTCATCCCACACGCTCATGGCCGGGACCTCTCCGACGTCGCCCACGTAATCAGAGTTGTCTGCATGCCCAACGTCATAGTAGAGGTATAGCTTCGTGTCCGTGGTGTTCGAGATAGCGGGAACCCTCACCCAGAGCCAAGCCTCCTCATCCGTGGAGTTCCATGCCTCAATCTCGATGTAGCACTGCGAGGCACCGTCGCCTGTAGTGACGGCGATCTTCTTCCGGTCTGAGTCATCCAGCTCTTCGAAGATGAAAGATACGTTATCGTCATTTCTTCCAGACGAGTTGCTGATGTAGATGAGGACGGGGAAATCCGACAGTACGCCGTCTACGTCTCCGTGATCAAGCGTGATCGGGACTCTTTTGCCCCATCCATGAAGCCAGCCCGGGTCACTGAAGCGGTACTCGTGGGAAAGGTATGCTGCGTTCATAATCGAGTTGTTCTCGTATAGATCCACATCCAGTGAGTAATCATTGGGATTCAAGCGAGCGAAGGCACCTTTACTGTGGGTGCTCTCCGAGATGTGTGGGAATGGGAGAACGCTGTAGCTGATCACCCCTTCGTCTTCCTTGGCGAATCCTACGAGAAGTGCCGTTCCCTCTATGCTATCGGGAAGTGTGAACTGCACGGTCCCGTCACCTGTGCTATCAGTAGTTCCTGAAGAGGTATACGTCGTGTTTCCGAAAATAACGTAGTAGCTGAGCTGAGTGGAGAGGGGGTATCCATCCCGTTTCGTGGTTACCGAGAAGTTGTATGTGGTCTCACCTCCCTGGGACTGCGATGAGTCGAGATGGAACGCTGTGTCAAAGATGGGCTCCATCTCGATCCTGAATGATACGTCCTCGATCCCAAGAGCCTGCCAGATGCTCCCGTAGTCGAGGGAGTAGGAGTTCAAGGAGTTTAAGCGGGTCACCTTGTCGATGTCAAGCTCGTAAGCGCCTCCAGTGGAGGCGAGGCCGAAGTATGTGAGGTTGCCATCGACCCCCCAGTCAGCGGGTTCACCCTCCGATAACAGAATGTGCCTAGCTATCTGGTTGTATCGTCCCTCATCGAATGTTTCACTCTCCAGATAGGGTTCAGCCACCATGTTGACGCCGAATATGGCCCCCATGACCAGTAATATCATAGCCGAGGCTGACAGGGTGAAGTCGATAGAGGCGGTGGACAACTAGAATAGCCCTCCCATGAAGCTGACTACTAGGCTTTTTGAGATGACGAGAGTGGTGTACGCGGTCAGGATGAGGAGCGCTGAGTACCTGAAGCCCGAGGCGAAGTTCCCCTCGCTTATCTTGCCGATGAAGAATCCTGAGAGCCAGCTGTGGAACATGATGCCTGCCTCGATTATTTGAGAGTCGTTGGCGGCACCCTTCAGCATCTCAGCGCCTCCTATGGCACCGAGGGCTAGAGAGGGAATGTTTGAGAGGGTCTGGATCGTGAACGTGACCGTGAAGACCATCAGGATGGTCCAGATGAAGGGTAGTATGACGTAGGGAGTCAGCATATCCCTCTGACCCTTCTCTATCGTCTGCGTCTTCTCGCTGAACTCGGCGAGGATGCTCAGCGTATCGGCGTCTCCTCCCCCGATCTCGATGGTCTCCACGAGGATGAAGAAGTTCACGACGACTGGCCAGCTCTTCACCCACGACGACAGGTCGTAGTAGATCTTCCTGAGGGAGACACCCCACTCGATCTGGTTGATTATCCGCCTCAGATCCTCCGTGAAGAGACCGTAGCCCCTGCGATCCGCGGCGTGCACTATCGCTTTCTCCGGCGATAACCCGGTCCTCCTCGCCTCGGTGACGTCCCTAAGGAGGCTGGGTATCGCCGCCTCAGCTGCGTAGTTCTTCTTAGCTATACCACGATACACTAACCAGGGAGGCGTGGAGACGAAGACCAGCCCTGCCGTGACCAGAAGGGGAGTGCTTACTAGTTCGTTCACGAAGGAGAGCGAAGGCAGCATTTGTGACGCTATGAAGAAGAGCAGAAACAGTACCCCGGGGACCAGTGCGACATAGTATGGTCTCCTCATGCCCTTCAGCGTGCCTGGTCGGATGTTATTCGCCATGTACATGAAGAAGAGGGAGAAGACCGGGATGACCACCAGTATGAGGGGGTAGACCATTGCGGAGGTGTCCGGCAGCCCGACGTTCCCCATCATGCCGGTCGTTGGGGAGGTAACTGATGAGATTATGTAGAAGCAGAATATGACGATGAGCATCACCATGTAGGCTTCGACGAGGGTCTCCAGTCTCTCGATGGCGTTGTGGGCTTTCGCTGCGTGCTCGTCGAAGATTCCTCTGAGCTTGCTGGTGAGGTAGTTGATGACGCTTCCGCCGCTCTTGACGGAGGAGATGTATCCCTCGAGGAAGTCCGCGTACTGCCTTGAGATCGTCGCGTCGGCGCGCTTCTCCATTGCTGTCAGGGGGTCGTTGCCTAGGACCTCGACGAGGCGGACTATCTCGTCCCCCTCCTCTTTGAACTTCTCCAGGACCTTGACGCCCCTCATCCTCTTGAAGCTCTCGTAGGGGGTGATGCCGCTGGCGGCCATGAGGGTGATCATCATCGAGGCGAAGGGGAGCTCGGCCTCCAGCTTCGGATCTGAGTCGCCCTCGAGTATGGCGCTTATCCAAGCCCTGATGCCTCCCTCTTCCTCAGCCCTGACCATGGTTCACCCTCTCACAGGCTCTGTATCGCCTTCTCGTGCATGTGCACGGGGTCGTTGTAGTACTGGTTGAGGACGCCGTAGACGCTCCTGTAGTCCCTGATGTTCCGGTTCACCATCCACAGGAGGATGTCCTTGCGCCTCTCCATCTCGTTGATCAAATAGTCCACGGAGAGGTCCAGGCTGAGGGCTATCTGGCCTAGGAGGTAGCTGCTCTCGAAGTTGGTGTTGAATGTGTCGCTGGAGGGCACCCAGTTGGCTACCTCGTTGAGGCTGCCCCCCTGCCTGATCTCGGATATGTTCACGAACTTCCTGCTGGAGGAGCGCACAGCGCCCTCGAGGAACACGGGTGACCTGACGTGCTTCACGATTATCATGCAGTTCATCAGGGAGAGGATCGAGTGAGGGATGTTCATCGGGGGCTGGGTGAGCCTCTTCAGCGCTATGTCCGGGCTGTCTGCGTGCATCGTGGCGAGGCCGCCGTGGCCCGTGGCGAGGCTCTGGAATAGGACATACGCCTCCTCACCCCTAATCTCCCCTACTATGATGAGGTCGGGGCGATGCCTGACAGCCGACCTTATGAGATCGTATAGGGAGATCTCCCCGGTCTTCTCCATCCCGAAGCCGGGCCTTGATATAGTCGAGATCCAGTTCTCGTGGGGGAGGTTTACCTCTGCTACCTCCTCTACCGAGATGACCTTGTACCCGGGGTGGACGAGGCAGGCGATGGCGTTGAGGGCCGTGGTCTTCCCGGCACCCGTGGATCCGAGGATCATCGCCGAGTACTTGTTCTCCATGAGGAGCCAGAGGTAGGCTGCTATCATCTCGCTGAGGGTCTCACCCTTGATGAGGTCTACTATCGTGAGGGGGTCAGCCCTGAACTTCCTGATGGTGAAGCTCGTGCCGGCCGGTGTTACCTCCGTTCCATACGTGACCGCCAGCCTGTGCCTCCCCGGGAGGGTCGCATCCACGATGGGGAATGCGAGGCTCACGTGTTTACCCGACTTGTGCACGAGCCTCATAATGTAGTCGTTAATCTCCTCCTCGCCGAACTGGATGTTAGTCCTGATGTTCTCGAAGTTCCTGTGGAATACATAGAGGGGCTTACCGAAGCCTGTGCAGCTGATGTCCTCTATGTTGATGTCGTGCATGAAGGCATCGATCATGCCGAAGCCCGCGATGTCCCTTTCGAGGTAGTAGATGACCTTTTTCAGGCCGATCGGGGTGAGGCCCTTTACCACCTTCTTGTTCTTGTTCAGGATGAGGGGCACCTGCTCCTTGAGGGCCTCTCGGAGAGTCTGCTCCTCTCTCGGGGCCTGCAGGTCCCTCTCGCATACCTCTCTGAGGTTCTCGAGGGTCTCCCTCTCCTCCATTGTGAGCCCCAGCTCGTCGATGATGTATATGTGGTCGGAGTTCTCTGAGTTGCGGGCTATTATGCAGTACGAGAAAGGAGGGTTGAGGGGATATTTCATGAGCTCCTCGTAGCCCTCCGGTACCCTGTATCTCCTCATGCCCAGGACGCCTAGGAGGGCCTCACCGGGTACTCCCTCGTCCTTCTTCTCAGGGAGTTTAATCTTCTTGTTTCCTAGTAATTGCACCTTCTATCCATCCTCCCATCTTCCCATGACCAGCACTGGTCCTGAGCCCAGATCCGTGCAGTTGAGCGAGAGGGTCCCATATCCCCCTTTGTAGGTCCCTGAGGCCGACACATTCCAGGGCAGGTAGGCTTCACTTAGGAGCGTCCCCGTCCACGGGTCTCCGAAGCCGCCCTCCACCCACGCCTTGGAGCCGTCTGACTCCAGCCTGACCCAGTACTGACGTTTCCCTATCTGTCTTGGGGCTTCGATGCTCACCTTGACGGTTGCCCCCGTGGCTTCCGTGATGCTCACTAGCTCGGTTCCCTCTGCAGCCACGGCCTCCATCAGCCTCCTGAGCTCCTTCTTCTCCGCCGTGCTCTCGATGGCGCCCACTTGGCCTTCGAAGGCGTTCGTGAGCATCAGGGAGACGACCCCCATGGCTACCAGGGTGTAGAAGTAGTTGGTGGCCTGGGACGGCATCAGATCTCCACCCCCTGTATCTTGACGTAGCCGATGACGACCTCTATCCTCACGGTCGACCCCGAAACCCCCACCGTCAGGGGGACCGTTATGGTCCTCTCTGCTCCATTCAGCACTGCCTTCAGATTGAGCGTCGTCACGTCTGCATCCAGGTCGTAGCTTCGGACCTGCGTTGTGACGTTCTCTGACTCCACCTTGACGTGGAATTCCCCGCCGGATTCGATGGATGCGGAGGAGTTGAGGTTGACGACGTAGACCCTGACGTTGTTTACCCTGCGGCCTGAGACCAGGTCGCCCACCGAGGATGAGGCGAGGGGCCTGTATCGGGCTCTCAGCTCCTCGTGGTCGTCGCCTACACCCACGCTCATCTGGGCCTGGTAGGACGCGCTCTGGTTCACTATCGCCCTGTCGTCTCCCCGGATCCATCTTCCGTAGTGGCCTACGACAGTGCTGGGCAGCTCGTAGATGAAGCGCCCTGTGTCGCTGTCGAAGAGAGTGTAGGTGGTCCCGTCCATCGTTGCGTTGAGGAGGAGGTGGTTGGCGTCGGGTTCGACCCTGAGCTGCCCGTCGTAGTTTGAGAAAGCCAGTGTTCGGATGCTGCCTGGGGACCAGACCACCGCTGAGATGGCTGACTCCATGTCCAGCATCTTCTCCTCGGCGGCGACTAGCTTCAGGTCCTGTTTCCTTGAGCCTATAGTTCCGAGGGCGTAGGAGTACGCTATGGTTGAGACTATTGTGAGCGAGAATAGGATGAGGAGCAGGCTGACTGAGGCTGCCAGTCCATGCCTCGTCCCGAGTATCCACTGGGGGCTCCTCGCCCTTGATCTCCTCATCTTTACCACCTATGATATGGACGGCTCTACCTCCGGTGCCGATGTCTATCAGGGTCATTCGGGGTCTGCTGAGCCGCTCCATTGGGGGTGCTCATGGCGCCATGGCCCCTCGTGCCCCTTGTGTGGCCTCCGCGAGGTTGTCCACTCTCGTTTTACTAGGTTTCCCATGCGGGTGGAGAGAATATGTCGATTTGTATGTAGCAGTAATCTACATAACTGATAGTGGTGAAAAAACTGAGTTATTGATATTGGTTAGGGAACGGCTTCTCAGGATACGGGTGGAGCGTCCGCCATGACGGATATGTCTTGGGGCTCCTTCCAGATCATCTCGAATAGCATAGTGTACGACTTGAGCAGCGTGTTGTAGTTGGTCCAGATGGCGAATGGCTTGCCGTCTGCCCCTTCCTCTCGCTCCATGAGGAGGAGCATCTGCTCGTTGTCGATGAGGATGAAGCATGGTGCTTCGGAGAGCTGCTTGTAGTTGAAGTCTCCCTCGCCGAGGCTTACCTCCTCGAGGACGTAGGTGCTGGTGGGCGAGTAGTTGGTCATGAGGCGTACGTTCACCCCCTTCTTGTTGACGAGCTTCTCCAGGTCGTCGAAGTATGGGGAGTTGTAGAGCCACAGGAGGTTCTCGTCGGAGAGGACCATCAGGATGTCCTTCTCGCAGCCGTCGAGGAGCTGTGTGGCCTTGACGCTCACCTGCCTGCGACCTTCCAGGACTTGGAATGTCTCTCGCCTTGTCTTCGTGGCCGTGGGTTTGGGGAGGGACTGCCAGGTCTCCATGAGCTGCTTCTTCCACTGCTCCATCTGGTGGACCTTCTGGCGTCGCTCCTCGATGAGGTTCTCCAGGGCCTTTTCGAAGGGTATGGAGACGAACTTCATGGGTCGCTCGAATACGCATGAGACGAGTCCCTGCTTCTCGAGGCGGCGGAGGATCTTGTAGGCCTCTGTCCTGTGGACGCTGAGGGCCTCGGCTATCCTCTGGGCCTTCTGGGCGCCGAATCTGGCGAGGTAGAGGTAGACCCTTACCTCGTTCTTGGAGAGATCGAACTTGGAGAGTGCGTTCTTTATCCGCCTGAGGGCCTTGAGGTGCTCGGCGTCCTCCTCGGTCACCCTGGTCCTACTTGTGTTGCGGGTGTGTGTCGTGAGGAGCTCGATGTCTGACTCGAGGTTTTCTGTGTCTTCCTCTGCCTCGAGCTTGTCTAAATGACCTAACTGCATTTACCTGTCCCGGTCTAGGGTTTGAGATTGCTATAAAGAGAATTATGGAAGAATGAGATAGGATAGTAATCCATTAGTTTTTACATGTTTGCTGTACTTCTCGGGTCCTCCATGGTACTGATTTTATCCCTTAGGGCGGTGTATGGGATGTGATCTCCGGGTTGGCGCGGCTGAGGTTGGGTTATCATGTCTCCATTTCGGGGGGCGTGGACATGGCGGTGGACAGGGCTGTCGAGCTTGGGTGCGATACTTTTCAGATTTTCACGCGTAATCCCCGGAGCTGGAGGTCGAGGCAGCTGACCGATGAGGAGGTGGCTACGTTCAGGGTGAAGCGGACCGAGGCGGGTCTGGACCCCGTCGTGGGGCATATGCCCTACATCCTGAATCTGGCCTCTCCCCAGGATGAGGTCTATGGGAGGTCCGTGGGGTCCCTGGCGGTGGGGCTTGAGAGGTGCTCCGTGCTAGGGATAGAGTTCCTGGTGACCCACCTCGGCAGCCACCTGGGCTCCGGGGCGGAGGCTGGTGTGAGGAGGGTTGTCGGGGCCCTCGACCGTGTGCTAGGGGATGATGGCTCCGATGTCGTCGTCCTCCTTGAGAATGGGGCTGGGTCGGTTAATGGCGTGGGGTCCAGATTCGAGGAGCTGGGGCGGATCCTCGATGAGGTGGGGCGTCCCGGGAGGGTGGGTGTCTGCCTGGACACGTGTCACGCGTTCGTCGCCGGTTACGACTTGAGGACCCCTGAGAGGTTGGGGGAGACTTTGGATGCCTTCGATTCCTCGGTGGGTTTTGACAGGCTCTTTGTGGTCCATCTGAATGACTCGGTTGGGGCTCTGGGCTCGGGGCGGGACCATCATGAGCACATCGGTCTGGGGGAGATCGGGCTGGACGGGTTCAGGGCTATAGTTGGGAGCCGCCTCGCGGGTTTTCCGTTGATCTTGGAGACTCCTCTGGATGAGAGGCGGGGGGAGGGGGAGGATCTGGGCGTGGTGAGGGGGCTCGTGGGCCTGTGAATGGTAGGGTATGATAGGCGTTTTTTCGCGTGTGGCTGGCAGGGGATAAGCGTCCCGGGTGTTGTCTTTTCGGTGTGAGGTGGTTGGGGTCGGGGGTGTGGGGTTCACTGTTTCGTTGAGGGGTGTTTTTGGTATGAATAGGTGCTCCTTTTGGTATGAACCGGAGGGTGTCGGAGCGTTTCCGTGGTTGCAGGCGTCGGTCGGGGTGTTTTTAGGGGTTGGATGGTATGACCCCCCCCTCCCCCCCTTGTGGGGGTACGGGGGCTGTCGGTGGGATGTGCTGGGTGGGGTTGGGTTCGGGTTGCTTGCGGTGTTTGGCGGTTTCTGGTTGTGGGATGGGTGGCTTCTCCGCTTTTTCCTGGGTTGGGGGTTTAGGCTAGGTGGGTGAGGAGGGTGGTCTGGGCTGCTGGGGGGTTGCGTGTGCCGTTGGTGATTATCTTGAGGGCGGTGCGGGCGTACTCTCGGATGGTGGCCTCGGGGAGGTAGGGGTACATCCTGTTGGCGTAGATGACGAGGGGGTCCACGGTCTTGATCTGCTTGCCTTTACGGGAGGTCGCCCTGGTGGTCACCCGTATCAGGTCCTCGATGTCCGCTCGTCTTCTATCTGTCCTCGACATCTAGAATCAGTCTAATGAAGGATGTAATTTCGGAGTATATAAGTATATTCCATATTATCGGACATTACTTTCGGGTTAAGGCGCATATATTGGTGGGTGGTGTAGGTCCCGTCAATATTCGAACTCTGAAAAAGGCTTTTCTCTGTAAATGGGTCGAAAATAAGCATATTATTTTATAGGTTTTTTCCTATGGCATCTTCGAGTGTTGTATCTTTTCCTTTCCTTTGGTCTGTCTTGTTGTAGGCTGTTTGGGCTCATGGTAAAATTTTAATCTATGTCAGGGGGTTGTAGTGTTGCTTGCCCTGGTGGCTTAGACTGGCTAAAGCGTCTCCTTGGTATCTCCCT
>CAYONH010000066.1:0-7838 GCA_964405275.1 uncultured Candidatus Bathyarchaeia archaeon
CAGGATAGTGGCCGTGGGCCGCTCATCGAAGCTGAAGGAGGAGTACTCAGGCGACGAGACACTCGACGCCAAGCGGAAGGCCATCATGCCAGGATTAGTCGACACGTACGGCCACGCCGGCCACGGCCTCATCGGCGGATTCCACAACCCCGTCCACGGCTGGCCAGCGGGGCGCCTCTACTGGCACGCCACCACGGACCGCTGGTGGTACGCGGAGGCCCAGCTCGCGGCCACGGAGCGCCTCCGATTCGGGGTCACCACAGGCGCCTCCATCATCGGCTCGACTCCGGCACGCACAGACAGCCCCGTCTTCGGCATCAGGAACGCCGAAGCCTACGCCAAGGTCGGCATCAGGGCTGTCCTGGGGGTCGGCCCGCCTGACATCTTCATCCCCCACATATCTGTCCCCTGGAGCGGCAGCTTCCTGGAGGACGGCGAGTGGGTCGAGAAGGGGTTCACCTACGAGGAGGCCCTCGCCAACTCGGTGGAGGTCATCGAGAAGTGGCATGGGGGAGCCGACGGACGCATCAGGATCGCCCTGGCCCCGCCCTACATCTTCGGGAGGCACACCCAACGAGGGCGCCACGGGACCCTGTACAAGCCTGAGGATATCCCGGTGATGGTGGAGAAGGCCGAGGAGATGAGGGGGCTCGCGGACCGCCACGGGGTGCAGATCCACACCCATATCTTCGGAGGTTCCGTGGACTTCGCCCTTGAGCACTTCGGCAGGGAGGCCGTGGAGCGGATCCTTGGGCCTGACGTGGTCATCGCCCACGGGAACGGGCTGAGCCCCACCGAGGTGGAGGTTATAGGCAAGACCCGCTCCAACGTGGCGACGGCTCCCTCCACCGCCGAGAACATGTGGTACGGCTACCCGCCCATCCCCGAGCTGCTGGAGGCCGGGGCCAACGTCTCCATCTCCACAGACGGCTCGGCTCCCCGGTTCTCATTCGACCTCTTCAAGGACATCAGCCGTGCCATGTGGCATCAGTGGATGAGGTTCAGCACCCAGGACATCCTGCCGGGGGGAAAGGCCCTGAGGATGGTCACCATCGACGCCGCGAAGGCCCTGGGGATGGACGGCGAGGTGGGCTCCCTTGAGGAGGGGAAGAAGGCCGACGTGATCCTCGTCGACCTGAACCGCCCCCACCTGACGCCCACCACCTACGTCCCCCACCTGCTCACGTTCTACGTCAACGGCAACGATGTGGAGACCGTGATCGTCGACGGCGAGGTCCTGATGGAGGAGGGGAAGATCTGGAGCGTAGACGAGCAGGAGGTCATGGAGCTGGCGAGGACTGAGGCGGAGAAGGCTTTCGACCTAGTGGACCTCGATGACTTCAGGCCCTCCGACAGGACGTTCTGGCACGGCACACGATACGAAAGAGAGTAGTCACGAGTACTTCCAGGGCCCCGGGTCCAAGTAGTCAGGCTCCCCGTTGAGCCTGCCGCTCAACTCCAGCATCCTGAATGCCGCCTCCTCCCCCCTCTCGTAGGCCTCAGCCTCATCGAAGGACATGATAACACCTTTCTCCATGACCGTCCTCCCGTCGATTATCACCGTGTCCACGGGTCGACCGCTGGCGGAAGAGTAGACGAGGTTCTTCACAGGGAGGAGGCCTGGCGTCAGGCCCGGGCTCTTCATGTCCAGGAGGATGATGTCGGCCTTCTTGCCGGCCTCGAGGGAGCCCACCTGATCCGCCATACTCAGGGCCCTGGCGGAGTCGACGGTTGACATCTCGATGACCTTCTCCGCCGTCATCACCGCGGACGAACCCGTGTTCACCTTGTGTATCAAGGCGCAGAACTTCATGGCTTGGAAGAGGTCCAGGCTGTTGTTTGTGAGGGCACCGTCGGTGCCGAGGCCGACGGTGACGCCCTGCTCAAGCATGGCTGGGACCGCTGTCACCCTCGCCCTCCCAGCCCAGGCGTTGGCAACCGGGCAGTGGGCCACCGGGGTGTCCGTCCTGGCGAGGATCGATATGTCCCTGTTGTCCGCGAAGGTGCAGTGGATAAGCAGGGAGTCGGGGCCGAGAACCCTCAGGGAGTCGAGGTACTCTATCGCCCTGCCGCCGTACCTCCTCATCTCGGGGTCATTGGTCCTGCTGTCTCGGGGGTTCACCGCGAGCCTCTCCTGGATGTGCAACGCCCAACCCAAGCTGTTCTCGGTCGCCACCCTCTTGGTCGCCTGTATCATCTCGTCGGTGCACTGGGACAGGAGGGAGGCCTCGACCCTCAAGGTCACCCTCCCTTCCGCGGTCCCGTGGAGGCGTCTAATGGCCGCCTTGCTCTCCCTTACCGCCGTGTCGACGTCCTCGGTGAGCTCGTCGGGCGCCAGACCTGGGAGGTCCCAGCATCCCCTCCCCAAAACCACCCTCATACCGGAGTCGGCCGCTGACTGGGCGACGCCATCAATTGAGTCCAGGTGGAAATTGATGTAGTGGCTGTCCTGGTTCGTCGTTATGCCTGACCTCAGCATCTCGGCTGCGGCCAGCATCCCGGCGTCGTAGCTGAGGCCGCGGTCCAGGTGACGCAGGGCGTCGATGTTCCAGGAGTACCTGGTTCTCCTGCGGCTTTCCCTCCGCCTGTCGTCGCTGGTCCCCCGCATAATGGTCTGGTAGATGTGGTTATGGGCGTTCACGAGGCCGGGCATCACTATCTTCCCGGAGGCGTCCACGACCTCGTCGGACTCCCACTTCTTAAGGAGGGCGTCGGTCTTCCCCACGGCGGTTATTCGATCCCCCTCCACCGCCACAGCTCCATCTCTGATGACCCTCCTGTCTCCGTCGAGGGTGATCACGAAACCGTCCTTGATGAGCAAGGCAACCGCATGGATCTGGGGCTCAAACTATAACATCTTTACCAGTCCCCGAGGCGTCCGAATCGTTAAATCCTCAGAGAAAAAATAGGGAGCGGTGATTGTTTGAGTTCGGAACGTTCGTCCGGAAAGCAGATAGAGATCGAGATAGGGGGCGTCACCTTCGTCGCCGACCTCCTCGACAAGAGGGCGCCGAAGACCTGCAAGGCGATCCTGAGCATCCTCCCCCACGAGACCGTCACCTGGCACCAGTTCTGGTCGGGGAGCGGTCTCCAGATCCACGATGACATCCTGAAGCAGATGGCCCGGGACCACGGCCTCTGGCCCACCGACAACTTCCCCGACTACGGGGAGAATCCCAGCATCTTCGGGTGCCCCGGCGACGTCGGCTTCTACCCCGTCGGCCACGGCATATTCATCACCTACGGGAAGTCACGGTTCTACGGCCCCCCCGAGGGGGTGGAGCCCACGTACATCTTCGCCGAGATAAAGCAGGACCTCGACAAGCTACAAGCCATGGGCAGGGAGATAGGCAGGCACGGGCAGAAGGAAGCCTCAATAAGGGAGAGGTAGCCCCGTGAAGATCTACATCAGCTCCGACCAGGAGGGGGTCAGTGGCATCGCCACCCGCTCTCGGGAGGGCGTGGACCAGGCTGAGAACAAGAGGCTCCAGACAGAGGAGATCGTGGCCTGCTGCGAGGCGATCCTGGAGTTCGACAGGGACGCGGAGATAGTGGTCAACGACAGCCACGGGAAGGGGCTGAACCTGGACTTCGAGTCCCTCCCCGAGCGGGTGGAGCTCATCAGGCAGAGCCCCGAGATACTGGACCAGATGTACGGCATCGACGACAGCTACGACGGCTTCATGTTCTTCGCCCACGCCATGAGGGGTACCCTGGGCGCCCTGCTCAGCCACGTCTGGGAGGTTCAGGACCTCATGGTCAACGGGAAGCGCCTCGGCGAGGCCGGCATCGCGTCCTACATCGCATCGTACCACGGGGTCCCCTTCATCTTCGCCTCCGGGGACGACCACTACATGGAGGAGGTGAAGGAGCTCTCGCCGACCACGGAGACCGCCGTCGTCAAGTACGGGATGGGCAGGTACGTGGCCCGGAACCTCCACCCGAAGAGGGCGAGGAGGATCATCGCGGAGGGCACCAAGAGGGCCCTGAAGCGGCTGAAGGCCGGCGAGATCGTGCCCGTGGTGCTCCCTGATCCCCCGGTGAGGCTGGAGATGCGCTTCGGGGACACCGGGGCCGCGGACGCGGCGTGCATGATGCCGGGCGTGGACCGCCTCGATGGCAGGACCACCCTCTACGTCTCGGACAGCGTCAGGGACGTCTACAAGGCCTTCTACGCCCAGACCCGGCTCCAGAGGACGAGGCTCCTCTAACCCACCTTTTTCGGGAATTATGTTATATCCACTGTTTCCTATCTGAGTCCATGGTCCTTCTCATCGAGGAGACAGACATCGCCCAGATTGAGCTGACGCCGGCTGAGGTCATAGCAGCCGTCGAGTCCGCCTACCGCCAGGACGGCCTGGGCCAGGCCGAGGAGACGCCTCGACTGGAGATCAAGATCAAGGGGAAGCATCTGCCCCACATCGCCCCTGGGACCACCAGCGTCGGCCAGGGGATGGCGTATCTGGAGGGGTCGGGGGTCTTCGTGGTCTCCCACGCCTACCACTTCGACTTCCACAAGTACATCAGCCAGATCCTGGACCCGGAGACGGGGGAGACCCTTGCGGTGATCAAGAGGAGCCGTGGGGCCCTGGGATCGAAACCGGGGAAGATCGACTCGGGGGGTCTGCGGACTGGGGCGGCTGCCGCCATCGGGGCGAAGCACATGGGGAGGGCGTCCGTGGAGGCCGCGGGGATCATCGGCACCGGGAGGATCGGGAGGGCCTCCCTGGCCTGCCTGGCGGAGGTCCGTGACTTCGACGTCGTCTACTCCCACTCGGGGAGGAAGAGGGACGACGGGTTCGCCAGGGATATGGCTGAGATCATCGGCGTCGACGTGGTGGCCTGCGACGGCCCCGAGGAGGTGGTGAGGGGCTCCGACGTGCTGGTGACGGCGACCTACGCGCAGGAGCCTGTGGTTAAGGGGGAGTGGTTGAGGGACGGGGCCCACGTCAGCGGGATGGGAGCCGATGGGCCCATGAAGGCCGAGATGGACGTGGAGGTCTTTCGGAGGGCGGGGAAGGTGGCGGTGGACAGCGAGAAGGGCCTCTCCATCGGTGAGATAGCCCGGTCCCTTGAGGCGGGCGCTTTGGACAGAGGTGACATCTGGAGGATCGGTGAGGTAGTGGCAGGGGTCAAGCCGGGCAGGGAGAACGACTCCGAGATAACGGTCTTCGAGAGCGACGGCACCCACATCCAGTCGGCCGCCGTGGTCCACCTCATCTACAGGAAGGCCGTGGAGATGGGTCTCGGAGTGGAGACTTCCGATATCTCATCGTTCTTCGTGAACCCTTAGCCCCTCGGGTTCCATACGGTCTTATCTCTGAGGATCAGAGGTACCCTTAGGAGTGTTGCGTGGTGGAGTTCTTCGAGTTAATCGAGAGGAGGAAGAGCGTCAGGAAGTACAGGTCCGACTCCGTGCCCAGAGAGGCCATAGTCAAGGTTCTTGAGGCCGCCCGTATCGCCCCCTCCGGAGGGAACAGGCAGCCCTGGCATTTCATCGTTGTCCAGGACGAGGGGATGAGGGCCGCACTGGCTGGAGGGCAAGAGTGGGCGGCGAAGGCCCCTGTGATGATCGTGGGGCTGGTGGACCGTAGGACCCAGGCGTCCTACTACTACAACGACATGGGGATCGCCTTCGAGCACATTGTGCTGGCGGCGGCGGACCTGGGGCTGGGGACCTGCTGGATGGGGATGATGCGGAGGAACGAGGAGGCTCGCGGGCTCCTAGGCGTCCCGGAGGAGCTGGAGGTGATAGTTCAGACCCCGCTGGGGTACCCTGACGAGGAGCCCTCTCCGAGAGGCCGCAAGCCACTGGCTGAGATAGTCAGCTGGGAGAGATTCGGGTAATACGCCACTCCATATTTTCTTTCTACCAAAACAAAACGGTTATATATGTAAACATACTAATGTTTACAACTAGTGACAGAAAATGGGAGAACCATTATTCACGAAAACATCATACAAGATTGGGGCAATACTCCTAGTTCTTTTCTTAGCCACCGCCGGAGGAGGACTATATCTTAATCAACAGAGTAAGATAGACTTCTCAGGTCAGATAGATCTATCAACTGAATTACAGCCGGACGTAGAAGAACCGGGCTGGAAAGGTGTGGGGACCGGCGACTTGAATCAAACCGATGGAGCGGTCATCATTGTAGTGGCCGACTCCGCATACCCTGGCTCATCCGGAGCCACCATAAACGATGCTGTAATGGAGACACTCATTGATGTCGTCGAGGAAGATGTAAACGAATACTGTGAGGAAAACGGATACAGGTTCAGGTTCGACTTCGTACCATACACAATGATGATAGGAGATGAGGGAATCAGTAGCTCAATGTCCGCTCTTAAGGAGATGGGGGTAGACCTCGTAGTCGGATACTCGATGCCCCTGCACACCATCGGAGCCTTGGACGAGATCAGGGAGAACGACCTGCTCTACATCTGCCCACCATTATACACTTCAAGGGTTACCGACACGTTGGACGGCTTCTATGGCATTGGAACGGATATCCCCGAGGGTGAGATATTCCCTAAAATCTTTGCTGAGAAGGGGATAGAGGCCATCATAGTTCTGCAGAACGACCTGGGAGATATGGCGGAGATGGCTGATAACTATTCCGAGGAACTCTACAACGGAGTGGCGGCCAACTTCGAGGCGATGGGCGGAGCAGTCTATGAGAGGATCGTATACCCTTATCCAAGTATGACCTCTTCGCAGATGGAGAGCAATGACGACTTCACCGAGTACATTACTGCAGCAGATGAGGCTATCAGAAACGCCAAGGAAGAGTACGGCGAAGACAAGGTAGGCGTTCTGGCTATCGGTTTCAGTGAAGTCTATGCGATGCTCTACCAGGGACAGGAATTGGAGCACTTCCTCAGCGTGCCCTGGTTCGGCTGCGAGGGGACGACCTCAGTCAGGGGTCAAGATGAAGCAGGGGAGATAGCTGTGAGAATTGGATTAATCGCCCCACGCGACGCCATCTGGAGCCAAGAGAAGATGTCAGATCTATCCGAAGAAGTCCTAGGAAGGATGGGCATGGCAGGAGAGCATCAAGAACTGTATGAGAAGCACGCACTTACGTATGATGCATGCTGGCTCCTCGCACTCTCAGTCATCGAGGCAGACTCCAGTGAGGCCGAGGACGTGGAATCCGTCTTCAGAGACGTGTCAGCGACCTACGACGGCATAAACGGCAACTACGCCCTGGACGAGCACGGAGACAAGGTACAGTACAAGGGAGAGATCTGCAGAGTGGTCGAAACCCCGGTAGACGTGTTCTGGCCGTACGACCTTGAAGTGATAGGATACTACGATGTGGCCACGGGAGCGCTCACAGTCCACGAAAGCTTCCACGAAACCCCATAACCCCCTTCTACAGTGATTGATATGCGTGCAGCAGGAAGAAAATCTAGCACTGCTTTCAGAGACGTTTTTAGAGCCTGCCCGACGCCTCCTAACCCCCTTTTTTATGAGAACATAGGAAAGCTATTCCAGATTCTAAACAGGCTAGTAACAAGCCTAACCGATGGTCGTCGCTGGTTTATTTTTAATGTTCTACTACTAGCAGCCCTCCTAACATCGACCTCGGTATTCAGTCCCTTAGGACACACGATGAAGTCCCTGGCTAACGAGTTTGAAGGCCAAATGACCCCTGTATTGGAGGTTTATATCACGGGTGAACGTGGGGAATATATTGAACTCAGCAACTCTTATCTAGGGGATAGAGAGGAGTTCAGAGAGCTAGAGATAATCTATTCGACATTTATTAATCATTGCATGAAACTGCTCACCGAGGAAAACGCCACAGCCTTGGAAGATATAGATGGAGTTG
>CAYONH010000066.1:7938-9128 GCA_964405275.1 uncultured Candidatus Bathyarchaeia archaeon
ATGAAACTGCTCACCGAGGAAAACGCCACAGCCTTGGAAGATATAGATGGAGTTGAGATCGTCGCCAGGGCTCTGTACTACGACGCTGAAACAACCAATGAACAGTGGGTAACCCCTATGGAACTTGAAGAGAGAGAAAGTTATCTGTTAGAGGAGAAGGAAGAATACCCAGAATACTATTCCTCCCGGGTGGATGAATGGGAGGCATCCGGGATTAACGTATCACTCGCAGAGTACTCTCTAAAGGTCCATTCACACTACTGTCTGGGTATGCTGTGTGTCGAGGTGGGAAAAATTGATGGCTGGTCCCTGGGATTCAACGAGTTAATGGAGGGAGAGATGGTGAAGCCAGGGGAAGCGTTGAGAGCTACCGTAAACAGACACCTATTGGATGGATTCATGTTTAACATCGACAGGGATGACCCCGTCAGGCTGCTGATCGGACACAGTATAGACAAGATAGACCTCTACTTCAGGAACGACACGAGCCACGTCTACGACTTCGAGATCGTCGGCGTCCTCACCCAGACATCGAGAGACTGGGGCTCCGGAAGCGCCATCGACGGCTACGTTAACATAATAGCGGACCTCTACCCCTTCATGGAGATACTACAAGACGAGAACCACATGAATGGGGTGCCACTACCCCGGTACACAAGCCTATACGTGAAACCCGCGACCCCCATGGATCTACCCACTGTAGAGATGGAGATCAAGCGGCTCCTCCCCGAGGCGGAGGTTAAACGCGCCGGCAAAGCTCCCCTCACCATCTCAAGCGTCGTCCAAGCCTCCGCCATGCGATATAGCCTCCTATCGGCTGGCTCCGTTCTGCTCCTAGGGGCTGCCCTCATATCGTCCCAGATCCTCGAAGCCTACAAAGGCAGGAAGCAGATATGGTTGCTCAGGGCTAGGGGCTGGAGCAGACTCGACTTCATCAGCTACACGCTGCTTAGAGCCGCGATCACGGGAGTCGCCGCGGGGATCATTTCTGCGGGCATCCTGCTCCTCGCCCGGGGGAAGATAGCCGACTCCATAATGCTCTCAGAGGTCGTATCAACGAGTCCTGTGATACAGCACCTCCTAAGCCAGACCCTCTCAAGCTTCCCAACTTTCACCGCAATATCCAACCAGCCCCTGATAGGCGTCACCGCCTCGGTCATAACGTGCACCGTGGCTCTGCTCTACAGCGT
>CAYONH010000067.1:0-4398 GCA_964405275.1 uncultured Candidatus Bathyarchaeia archaeon
GATGGGCTCCACGTCAGGGCCTTCAGGAAGAAGGAGAGAGAGGTACTGGACGTAACATTCAACGAGATATCCCTCCTGGCCGTCCTCGACCTCAAGGATGCGGGTGAGTTCTACCTCTACGCAAGCGAGAAGGACATGCAGGAGGCCATACTCGTCGAGCCCTCCCTGCTGGAGGAGGGGTTCAAGCCCTTTACATCGGAGAGGCCCGTGGAGCCCGGTTTCATCGACATTATAGGCGTGGATCGGGACAACGTGCTCACGATTGTGGAGATAAAGAGGAAGACAGCCACGAAGGACGCCGTGCTTCAGCTTCAGAAGTACATGGACGCCTACGCCTCCGACTCTAGCAGGAAGGTGCGAGGGATCCTCGTGGCTCCAGAGCTGGCGCGCGGAGCACAGAAAATGCTGGCATCACTGGGATTGGAGTTCAAGCCCCTGACCCCGCAGAGATGTGCAGAGGTGTTAAAGAGGAAACGAGAGAAGTCGTTGACAGATTTTTTCAAGTAGAGATCGCATACCCCTAATACCTGTTAATAGGTAAGAGGCAGTTCCATTGGGAAAAACGCCTTTTTGTCTTGAAGATCTGGGACAAAAACGTAGTTTTTTCTGCAGTCTACGACGTGGACCAATAACTTATGGTGAAAATGGGTTTAGGGAAACTGGTCAGCACTGATCATTGAATTATTGTCAGTTTCTTTCCTATCTCCTCAAGGGCCTCGATGACCGTATCTAACTCCTCCATTGATAGTTTCGCGTTCATCTGGACCCTGATACGCGCCAGGTCCTTGGCCACCATCGGGAAGACTATCGGTACTACGAAGATGCCTCTCTCGTAGAGCTCGTCGCTCAGCCGCTTCGCCTTGCTGCTCTCCCCCACTATTATGGGTATGATGGGCGTCTGAGAGTTGCCCGTGTTGAAGCCGAGGTCCTGCACGGCCTTCTTGAAGTAGACGGTGTTTTCCCACAGGTTGGTCACATGCTGGGGCTCGGTCTCGAGGACCTCGATCGCAGCGATCGTCGCGGCCACGACCGGAGGTGGATGGGAGGAGCTCAGGAGCCATGTCCGGCTCTTGTTCCATGCGAACTTCACGAGATCGCTGGATCCCGAGATGTGCCCCCCGACTGTGCCATACGCCTTGCTGAAAGTGCCCATCTCTACATGGACCCTTTCATGGTCAAGTTTGAAGTGGGACACTATCCCGCGGCCTCCCTCCCCTAGCACTCCCTCCCCGTGTGCGTCGTCTACGTACAGCATGGCGCGATGCTCGTCAGCCAGCTTCGCTATCCTGTCGAGGGGGGCTATGTCGCCGTCCATGGAGAACACCCCATCGGTGATGATGAGTATCCTCCTGTACTCGGGGTCGTGCTTCTCCGCCTCGGAGAGTACCCGGGAGAGGTCCTCCGTGTTGTTGTGCCCGTATATGGCCCTGTCCGCCCTTGTGAGGCGCACCCCGTCTATGATGCTCCCGTGGTTCAGCTCGTCGCTCACTATGAGGTCCTCGCCTCCGACGAGCTGCGGTATCAGGCCTGAGTTGACCATGAACCCCGTGGGGTATGTCAGGGAGGCCTCCGCCCCCTTGAACTTCGCCAGCCTCCTCTCCAGCTCGACATGGAGATCCATATTCCCGGATATCGGCCTAACAGCACCGGAGCCGACGCCATGGCTGTCTATCGCCTTGAGAGCTGCCTCCTTAAGCTTAGGATGGGTGGTGAGCCCGAGGTAGTTGTTTGAGCAGAGGACGATGACCTTCTTCCCGTCAACGACCGACAGTGGTTCACTTGGACCGGTTAGGGTCTTCAGCTTCCAGTCAAGTGCCTTGTCTACCAGGTCGTCATACTCTTCCTTCAGGAACCTAGTTGGATCTCTCACGTTTAAACATCCAAATAGTTCTTCCCTGACGGACCTTTTTACCTTTTTCTAGTGGCAAAAGCGTAGTTTCTTATTCTACTACATCTAAACACAAACGATGTGACCGTGCCAACGGATGGAAGCAGGATTCTGGTCACAGGCGCCACTGGTCAGATAGGCTCAGAGCTGGTCCCAGAGCTCCGGAGGCGGTACGGCGGCGAGAACGTCGTCATCGGGATCCACAGCAGATCTCCACGCGGTGAACTGGGCTCGGGGCCCATCGAGAAGATCGATGTAACCAAGAAGGACAAGGTTGAGGGAGTAGTCAAGGAATACGGCATAGACACCATCTACCACATGGCTGCAATACTGTCAGTGGCTGGCGAGGCCAATCCGTGGCTGGCCTGGGACGTCAACGTCAACGGCACATACAACGTCCTCGAAGTAGCCAGGGAGAACGGCCTTGACCGGGTTTTCGTACCCAGCTCCATTGCCGCGTTCGGCCCTGAGACCCCCCGGGAGAGCACCCCTCAGGACACGGTACTGAAGCCGAGGACAATGTACGGGTTGACCAAGGTATCCGGAGAGCTCCTGTCGAACTATTATTTCGAGAAGTTCGGCCTCGACGTGAGGGGCGTACGGTATCCCGGGATAATCAGCTACAAGACCCCGCCCGGGGGCGGGACGACTGACTACGCTGTCGAGATCTTCCATGATGCTATCAAGAGGGGTGAGTATACCTGCTTCCTCAGGGAGGACTCCACCCTACCCATGATGTACATGCCTGACTGCATCAAGTGCACCCTGGATCTGATGGACGCGGACGTCTCTAATCTGAAGCATCACGGGGATTATAACGTGGCGGCGATCAGCTTCTCCCCAGCTGAGCTGGCTGAGGAGATCAAGAGGCATATCCCCGACTTTGTGATTTCTTATGAGCCTGATCACAGGCAGGCGATAGCTGATTCCTGGCCTAAGACGATTGATGACTCGTCAGCCCGGAGTGACTGGGGTTGGGAGCCTGAATTCGATCTTGCTTCTATGACAGAGGATATGTTGAAGAATCTTAGAGGGATTCTATCCGAAGATTGAAGCATTCACGGGTATCTTTTTATCGGAGATATGCCATATTTAATATTCAGGAAATATCTGAATATTGAATTGGTGTCATTTGGGCTCGGAGGATGCGAAATAATGCAGGGACTAGACCAGAAACTCTTCGATCGGCTGTTTGAGAGGGCATACAAACCATTCAGGAGTCGGAATGCCCGGACTTTATTCAACATCTTCATTGTGGAGATGGAGAAGGAATACCTGACAACATTGGACATCCAGACGCACCTAGACGGAAGGGGAATAGACCTCTCAAAGAAGGAGATAAACGCATGGCTCCGCTCCCTCCAGGAGGCAGACCTGATAACGAAGGAGCAGGAACGTGGCAAGCCCACTACGATAGTCTACGACGACAAGTACACCTTCGACAAGTGGAGCCTCACCGAGACAGGGTCGAATGTCTCTGAAGACCTCAGGGAGTTGATATCGGAAACGTTGAACGGAGAGCAGCATCCCAAAACGGTGAGAATTGATAGACGCCCCGTGGCCGATTCAGCCGCACCCTCAAAGGACGACGGTTCCCAACAAGTGAATATTCTCCAAGACACGTTGCTAACTGAACTGCAACGATCCGACGGAAAGATGCAGATGAGTGGTTTGATGAGGAAGCTGATCCCTGAGAAGGCAAATATAGATCAAGCGCTATCAGCGCTGATTGAACAGGGGCTAATCGATATCAAGAAACGAGACGACGGCGGATTCTTGACACGTGTGCTAGTAACTCTTGGCCTCAAGCCTGAAGACAGGGAAGTTCATCTAACTGAAAAGGGGCTTCTACTGCCAGATTGACCTTATACCACTTTTTCCTCGAAACCTGCTTGTATCGTCCCCGTTCGTTCTACCATTCCGAGCCTGTCGAGCTAGACCTTTTTCGCTATAATAAAAGATGAGAATTGTGGAATGAAGGGCTATACCCTCTTGAAGACTGCGCCTTTATCAGCTGAAGACACAAGGAACGCATATCTCGCGAGGTACCCCTTTTTCACCCTCGGCTCCGGCGGGGTCCAAGCCTTCCTGCGCTTCTCCATCTCGTCTTCACCGACATCCAAGTCGAGCCTCCTGTTGGGGACGTCTATGACTATCTTGTCTCCGTCCTCCACCAACGCTATGGGTCCTCCCGCTGACGCCTCGGGGGATATATGCCCTATGCACGGGCCCCTCGTGGCTCCGGAGAATCTGCCGTCCGTGAGCAGGGCTACCTCCTCCTCCAGTCCGTAGCCGACGACGGCGCTCGTGGCGGTGAGCATCTCCCGCATGCCGGGTCCTCCCCTCGGCCCCTCGTACCTGATGACTATGATGCTCCCGGGCCCTATCTCACCCCGGTGGAGGGCCTCAACTGCGTCCTCCTCCCTGTCGTAGACCTTCGCGGTTCCGACGACGTTCATCATCTTGGGGCTCATAGCGGCGATCTTGGCCACGCAGGCGTCCGGCGCCAA
>CAYONH010000067.1:4498-9007 GCA_964405275.1 uncultured Candidatus Bathyarchaeia archaeon
AGATCGAACTCCAGTTCCTGTGCGATGGCCGTGAGGTGCAGTACCGTGTTGGTGGAGCCCCCCAGGGCCATGTCCATCGCGATCGCGTTCATGAACGCCTTCTCGGTCATGATGCTGCTGGGTGTCAGCCCGAGCTCGAGGAGGGTCATTATCTGCCGGCCCGTCTCCAAGGCCATGCGCATCCTCGTCGCCCCGACGGGTGGAGCCGTCGCCATATACGGAAGAGTCATCCCTATGGCCTCCATGAGGCACTGCATCGAGTTCGCCGTGAACATCCCGGCGCAAGCTCCCGCGCTCCCGCAGCAGATGTCCTCCAAGTAGGCCGCCTCCTCGACACTCATCTCCCCCGACTTGACTAGGCTGGGGATCATAAACAGCTCCTGGACGGTTATCGTCTGATCCTTGAACTTCCCCCACGCCGGGCAGCCGGGCTCCATGGGGCCGCCCAGGCAGAAGATCGTGGGGATGTCAAGGCGGGCCGCGGCCATCATCATCCCGGGGTCTATCTTGTCACATGTCGTCAGGCAGACCATGGCGTCGAAGCCGTGGGACTCCACCATGACCTCCACCGAGTCGGCGATGAGCTCCCTGCTGGGAAGGCTCATCCTCATCCCCTCGTGGCCCATGGCTATGCCGTCGCAGACGCCGATGGTGTTGAACTCAAGGGGCGTACCCCCGGCCTGGGAGACGCCCTTCTTGACATGGTCGGCCAGCTTGTCGAGGTGGATGTGGCCGGGCACGATCTCGTTCCAAGAGTTTACTATGGCTATCAGAGGCTTCTTCAGATCCTCATCGGTGAGCCCCACACCCTTGTACAGTGAGCGGTGCACCGATCGCTCTATCCCATCGAGGACCTTCGAGCTCCTACGCCTAGTCGAGAGGGTCCCATGTTCTTCACGCTGTTTATCACGAAGTAAAGAGACGGAGTCCATAGAGAATGAGGGATCGACCCCCTTTTTAAACAATAATGCTCGACTCTATCCTTCGGGATCTCCCTTCTGTGAAAACAGCTTTCTGTTTATATCATATACGAGTAGAATTACCTTGAGACTGAGGGTTTTTGTCTTGTTACTCTGAGACAAAAAATTGGACCAAGTGGGTCTGAGGCCTAAAGGTGAACCTCCATCGTATGTCTTGAATCCTTATTCTTCTTACTAAGGCAAATTAGGTCCAATATTGCGAGTTAGATCAAGGTATTTTTGTTGAAACATTGAGTGAAAAAGGCCTTTACCCCCCCTGGAGTGTATGGATGTGATTCGCGTCCCAAAGTTCGAAGGTACATTATCTATAAGGCCTAGAAGATCCGACCTGGGGATTAACATAATAATGTAAACAACGCCCAACTAATATCTCCATATTTAACATTATTATTTTCTTCTGCGCATTCAGATAAAAACAGTCTTAGGAGCAAGGGGCATGTTTTATGTCCATGTGCTGTATTGCCCCAACAAGCCATGGTTTGTCTCCTGTATTAGAGACAAAAGAGGGATAAATGGGGTAGCCTCATCTAATCTGATGGCCACAAACAAGCGAGAAGTCAAGGAGTCCTATGATAACCTCGGCGCCAGGCTGTACGACCTCAGGTACGAGGAGGAGCAGGGGGAAAAATACGAAACTGTACTTGCTGAGGTGGAGGTAAAAGAACACGAAATCATCTTGGACAATGGATGCGGGACTGGTCTTCTGTTTGATTATCTGAGTACAACCACTGTTGGGTTGGATATCTCCTCTAGCTTGCTATCGAAGGCACTGACGAGAATCCAGGATGTGGACGATATGCACTTGATACAGGGAGATGCCGAGAACCTACCACTACGAGATCATGTGTTCAGCAGGGTCTTTGCGGTCACCCTCATACAAAACACGCTAAACACGGCTAGAGCCCTAGAAGAGATATCCCGCGTTGGCTATAGGGGTACCATAGTGGTCGTTACGGCATTGAAGAAGGCCTTCTCAGAGGAGGCGTTCAGACATATAATAGAATCAGCGGGATATATGATAATGAATTTAATTAATGACGAGAAACTTTCAGATATAATAGCGATATTATCATTAAAGATATCCTGAATGTAATTTATTTATGATGTTCTTAATTTCAGAAACTTTTTATATCTATTTGATGGGCTAAGTAGTTGAACCTTACATAAGGTGGTATAATTTGGAACCTAGAAAGAAGCCATTGAATGTCCTCATAAAAAGTGTAGGAAACAACGTAACGGTTACATTGAAGAACCGAGGCGAGTACTGGGGACGGATGACCAAGGCCGACGGCTACATGAACATGATGCTGAAGGGGGCGAAGGAGTACAACCAGCATGGGCTGGTTGCTAGCTACGGCGATGTCTTCATCCGGGGGAACAACATCTCCTACGTATGCATAGATCCGAGAAATCCTCCACAGAGGGGACCTAGGCCTACTACAGACACTGATTAGAACTTTACATCATTCAGTTCTGTAAGAAATGTTTGAGCGAGATGATACGGTCGTTACTTGGATCATTTCTCACCTCATTAACGTTAATTTTGACGTCGCTGAGCTAGACCTTTTTCGCTATGAAATTGTATCGAAACCAGAGGATTTGCGAGCAGCCCATCTTTTTTCAATTATGGGGGGGCTTTTATTCATCAAGCTGCAGTACTTTAGAGTCCCGACCAACGTTCACTGCTAAGACCCCTTTAAACGAGGTTATGAAACAGTTCTTGAGCTCTAACCTGTTGCCCAGGTTGACATTCATCAGTTGCTCGATGCTTTCATTCCAGACGGTGAGCCTGATATTTCCGGAGACATCCTCAACCTCCCCCTCCACGAGGACATGGGTTATCCCTGAGTGGGTGGTGACCTCCCTCTGCTCTTCGAGTCGCAGAATACTGACTTCAAGATCCACTCCCTCCATCCCTGGGCGTAGATCCTTAATCTTCACTCTCGTTCCCTCAGTTATGAAGCCTCATTCTGGAACGGACTTTAAAAGAATGACGGATTACATTTAACACTTAAACGCCTGTTCTCCACTATATACCCGGCGATGGGGTCTAGCTTCAAGCTATCGTGCCGCTCATGTGGAAAAGGGGCTGAGCAGGAGCGGCCAGAATATACCTGCTCAGGATGCGGTGGTGTTCTGGAGTACTCGTTCGATCCCGAATACCTAAAAGAAGTGAAGTTCGATGGGCCCATCACCTTCTGGAGGTACCGCCCCGTCCTCCCCCCCGTGAAAGAAGCTGTTAGCCTTGGAGAGGGGGGTACCCCTCTCTGGGTTTCTGAGAGACTCGGATCGGACCTGGGGCTGGAGAACCTTAAGCTCAAAGACGAGACAAGGAACCCGACCAGCTCCTTCAAAGATCGCTCTGCCTCCCTGATAGTAAGCGACGCAGTGGGCAGGGGATTCGACACGCTGGTAAGCGCAACTCGCGGCAACCACGGCGCATCCCTTGCAGCCTACTCCGCAACAGAAGGCTTAACCTGCCATCTCATCGTCCCGTCAAACATGGATATAGGCAAATTAGCTCAGATGATCGCCTACGACGCCGAGGTAGACACGGCAGGGGATAACATAGAGGATGCCATATCTCAGACAGTCGACCTCGTGGAAAGAACCGGGTGGTATCAGGCCACGACGGAGCTAAACCCATTATCAACGGAGGCACTGAAAACCATCTCGTACGAGCTAGCTGAGCAGGGAGATCCCCCTGACTGGGTCGTCGTCGCCATGGGGAGCGGTCAGACATTCCATGCAATCTGGAAGGGTTTCAAAGAGCTCGAGGAGATGGGCAAGTTAACGGAAATGCCGAGGCTCATAGGAGTCCAGGCGGAGGGATGTTCTCCCATCACAGACGCATTCAGCCATGGAGATGTAAAACCCTCGAAGCTTGAGGCCGCTGATACGATAGCGAAGGCAATCTTGAACTCCGAGCCCATGTACGGCTCAGCCGCACTAGAGGCCTTAAAGGAGTCAGACGGTATCTCCGTGACAGTGACTGACGACGAGATGCTAAGGTACGGGAAAGAGATAGCCCGCCTTGAGGGTATATTCGCGGAACCTGCCAGCGCTGCTGCCGTCGCATGCCTGCCCAGCCTCTTGGATGAGGGGATTATCGATCCGAAAGACTCCATAATAAGCCTGATAACGAGCAGCGGTCTAAAGACAAACGACATTTTCCAGAGCCTCAGCAGCAGGCGGAGGTCCCCCGGCCTCGGATCGAAACTTGCCACCAAGGAGCACCTCCTCAAGAATATATCCAGAAGCAAGACGTACGGATACGAACTCTGGAAGGACATGGGGAAGAAGATGACTCTGGGAGCCATCTACCAGCACCTCTCTGACCTAGAGGAAAAGGGGCTCATCGTGTCCCAGACCGAGGGCAAGCGACGGTACCTGCTCATAACGGAGAAGGGTCGAAGGGTCCTCTCAGCGATGGACGAGCTGAGAATACTCCTCTGAGGACATGAAACGTTCTGCATGAAAATCCGTTTTTCTAAGAGTATAATAAAAGGGGTTTAGTTCATCAAAGTTT
>CAYONH010000068.1:0-8918 GCA_964405275.1 uncultured Candidatus Bathyarchaeia archaeon
AGGATATGTACAAGTACAAGTTCGTGAGAGTGGACCTGGAGGGGTTCCTGATCGCGGCGAGGAGGCCGAAGGTCGACCACCACAGGATCATTGATGAGCACGCGAGGGAGGGCTGGAGGCTCGTCCAGATATTCGCCCCGGCCGTCTCGGTGGTGTCCGGGGGGACCCCCGACTACTTCGAGATCATATTCGAGAGGGAGAATGGAAGCTAGGGGCCTGTCCCACGGTCTATGGTAGTGCGGCGCGCGAGGGGCGTTGAGCGGCCCTTCAATCTTCATTTATTGCTGCTTGATATTGCACTGATTGAATGGGACATAGGCGTCGCTACGCACTGATCTCACAAAGTGAATGGGATAGTCGAGGAGCGCGTTGAAACGATTAGCGTTGGCCGATCTTTATTCTATTTAGTAAATGTTTATATTCGAATTTTAAGCTAGCCTAATATGCGTGCATAAGGAACGCAACGCTCGAGTGATCGTGATATTAAGGCGCTTCTACCATGAAATTTGTTGATATTGTAGATAAGAGCCATAATAATCATGATTTCCCGCTACAAAAATATCCTAATGACAGACTTGAGTTGTTAGATGAGGGAGAAGCCTCAGACGAGATAATGAAGTCTTTCAATGATCTACTGCACATTACACCTGTCGGGGTAAAGTTCAACTTCCACGAAGAAGAGGATATGAACTACGAGAGACCAGACGAGCCAATCAGGTTCTGTCAAGCTGTTGATTACGTGCTGAAAACATCTAGGAGCCTCTTATTGAAAAAAGAGGATATCTCCTGCCCTGCAGCCAGAATTGTGCTAGGATTTGAGGATGACGGGGATATCTTGGTTGAATGCGCGGACAAACTGGTTGACGCCAGAAGGTTTAGAGATGAAGCCTCAGCGATCCAAGCTCTATCGGATGTCCCGACGATAAAAGGCGAGATCTGCTCCGTTCTACTATCCTCAACGGGGATTTTACCAGACACTTACGTCTTCCACTCAAATCCGAGTGTTATCATGAGAGTAGTCCAGGCGTATCAAAGAGCATACACTCAACCACTTCGATTCGACGTCACAGGTGTAATGCCGGTATGTGGAAACTGTGCTGTCCGGTCCTATCTCACAAATGAGGTTTGTGTGTCATTCGGATGCGATGATTCCAGGAAATATGGTGACATCCCGGACGATGAGCTTGTTATGGGTATCCCTCTCAGAAAGACGTTTTCAATACTCCAGGCCCTCTCCGAGATGAAGGAACATGATTATCGACTGGACCGATTCGCCGTGTAAATGCTAGTAAAAATCCTTGATGGAGGCATTAGGAAGTGTGGGATATCATTGTTGACAGTTTTCTGTTGACCTTTAAAATAATCGTGATGGTTACGATACTCTTGATCGTAGTTGAGTATTTAGAGTTGAAGTATGAGGAGAAAATTCGAAAGAAGTTGATCGGTAGACCAATGAACCAGTATATTATGGCGTCCCTGCTCGGCGCAGTACCGGGGTGCATGGACGCCTTCTTGATAGTCTCCCTCTACATCCACGGCCTGGTGGGTTTTGGCGCATTGACGGCGGTAATGCTTTCCACAGCAGGCGACGAGGCATTCATAATGTTGACGATGGCCCCGGAAGCAGCGTTGAAGATCTTCGCAATCACGATTGTATTAGGCATAATCGGAGGCTTCCTGGCGGATAAAGCCGTTAAACGCTTTAAAATTAAGACATGTGAGCCATGTAGAATCGAGGTGCACGAGGAATTAACCAGCCTGCATTTCCTGAAAGATCATGTCTATGGGCACATCTTAAAGAAGCATATCCCCAAGCTGTTTCTCTGGATCTTTGTTCCTTTGACTTTGGTTGAATTCCTGATACAGAACTTCGACTTCACATCGCTGATATCTGGCATGCCCATTTTGGCCTTGATTGTATTCGCCGCCTTGGTGGGCGTCATCCCCGAGTCCGGGCCCCACATGATCTTCCTCATACTGTACACAAAGGGGTTGATCCCCTTCTCGGTCTTGCTGGTAAGCACCCTCTCTCAGGATGGCCACGGGCTTCTACCCCTGCTCTCCTATTCAGTTAAAGATACGTTCTATGTGCAGATATTTACCACGGGGTTTTCTCTAATTGTAGGTGTAGCGTTGTATATGATTGGAGTTTGATATGAGATGAGTGATGCAAGTGATTTGATGAAGGTATATGGGCCCGTCCCATCGAGGCGGCTAGGGCAGAGTTTAGGGATAAACAACATCCCCCCGAAGATATGCACTTATTCCTGCGTCTACTGTCAACTCGGTCGAACGATTAACCTTCAATCTGAGAGGCGGAAGTTCTACGACCCGACAGTAATCGTCTCAGATGCTGAGAAACAGATACGTAAGGCACGGGATAGAGATGAGCGTATAGACTACCTCACCATTGTGCCTGATGGTGAGCCCACTCTTGACGTTGACCTTGGAAGCGAGATCAGGCTCTTGAAACGTCTGGGGATAAAGATTGCGGTAATAGAGAACGCCTCCCTTCTATGGCGTGAGGATGTCAGGAACGACCTGAGCGAGGCCGACTGGGTTTCCCTGAAGGTCGACGCCGTCACGGAGGAGGTGTGGCGAAAAGTGAACAGACCTCACAGCGCGTTGAGGCATGAAACAGTCCTTCAAGGCATGGTTGATTTCGCGGATATGTTCAAGGGCGTATTAGCCACGGAGACGATGCTGATCCATGGTCTCAACGATAACGTCGAGGAGGTGGAGAAGATCGCCGACTTCCTGGCGACGTTGAGGCCCAGCAAGGCTTACATTGCGATACCTACCAGACCTCCCGCTGAGAGGTGGGTGAGACCCGCATCCGAGCAGGCCATAAACAGGGCTTACCAGATATTCGATGGGAAGCTGGATCACGTCGAGTATCTGATTGGGTATGAGGGGAACGCCTTCGCCTTCACCGGTAACGTGGAGAAGGACCTTCTCAGCATATCCTCGGTGCACCCCATGAGGGAGGAGGGAGTCTCAGGACTGCTTTCCAAGGCGGGTTCAGATTGGAGTGTGGTTAGGAAATTGTTGGATGAACAGAGGCTCATTGAACTGGAGTACGGTGGAAACAAGTTCTATATGAGGAGGCTGCCGAGTCGCGTTGCTCAGTGAGTTCAGAGGGAAAAGTAACCTATTTTAACTGAATATGGCATGTAGTTTCGAGGTCGAGACAATGAGTTCGAGAGGTCGCGGTCAAGGTAGGGGCGGTGGAAGGCAGCGCACAGGCGGTCCCAAGGAATGCGTCTGCCCCAACTGCGGAGCCAGGGTACCCCATGTAAGGGGTGTACCATGTCTAGACACCAAATGCCCCAGTTGTGGGGCGAAAATGCTGCCAGCCAGTTAGTATTCCACCTATTCATGGCCTCCAGATGGAGACAATCCTCACATATTTCCGATACTTCGGAGAGGGAGACCTGGAGTCTGAGGATCAAGCCAGGTTGGATTACTTGGCGTACTGTGTTGAGAACGATGCACCATATTTAGGCTTCTTTTACTCGGTATTCTCACCTGGGGATCCCTTCAGCCTCAAAGCCGTCTAGACAACACCACAGTGTTCGTCATCCTCTGTTCACGGTGCGATCGTCCTACGCGCACGGTCAATTTCATCATCATATTTTCCCAGATGTCTGCCGAGCTCGAGGAATTCCTCTGAGGGCAGCAGGTCGTATGCGAGGTCGATTATGGCGTCCTTGTAGCCCACGAGCAGGATGGCGTACTCCTTGCCGGGTTTCTCCTGCATCTTTGAGTACTCGGCGTCGAACCTGCCCTTCATCGCCTTGACGACGTCAGGGACCAGGATGGTCTCGCCGTCCATGTCAGGTGGTGTCTCCCGGATCCGCTCCATATAAACGGGGGGTATTCCTGAAGAGGGAGGCTAGAGTCGAGCGCGTGGAGGTGGGCACCCTCGACGAGAGACGTAGAATCGTATTCTGTCAAGGGCTGTCGTCGGAGCTTAGCCTGATGACTTCCTTCACGGCCTCGATGGCGACCTCAAGCATGGGGTCTTCGGGCTCCTTGGTCGTGAGCCGCTGGAAGAAGACGCCGGGGGCGGTGAGGAGCCTGATGACGATGGAGTCCTCGTGCCTGGCGCTGAACCTGAGGAGCTCGTAGCTGATGGCCCCGAGGACGGGGATGAGGACTATCCTGTAGGCGAGGCGTGGCCAGAACCCCGCCCTGGGCATGACTGAGAACAGGAGGACGCTGACGAGGATGACTATGAAGATGAAGCTGGTCCCGCAGCGCCTGTGGAGCCTGGAGTACTCCCTGACGCTCTCTACGTCGAGGTCCACCCCGTGCTCGTGGGCGTTGATGGTCTTGTGCTCCGCGCCGTGGTACTGGAGCACCCGCTTGAACTCCCCCCAGAGGGAGATCACGGCCATGTAGCCGAGGAAGAGGGCGAGGCGGACCCCGGCCTCCACCAGGTTGAAGAGGACCCCTGTGAGGTTGAGGAGGCTGGTCACCAGGAAGGGGATGACGAAGAAGAGGGAGGACATCGCCACGGTGAGGACGATGACTATCGCCCACTCCTTCCAGGTGAACTCCTCCTCTTCCTCCTCGAGGGCGGCGTTGGCCGAGAAGGCGATGCCCTTCACCCCCATGTACATTGTCTCGCCGAGGGCGATGATGCCCCTGACGAAGGGGAGGCCCAGGGCCCTGTGGCGCTGTGTGAGGGAGTTGATCTCCTGGGTCTGGGTGAGGATCTCGCCGCTGGGCTGCCTGACGCACATCACCATGTGCCTCTTGCCCCGTATCATCACGCCCTCGATGAGGGCCTGTCCGCCGAAGGCGAGGGACTCCTCCCTGGGCTTCCCCATGGTTCACAGGAGAAGGCGGCCCTTCTTATATCCCTTTTTCAGGATTTCCTCGCAACAAAATGGGAGACGTGCCATTCATCTTGCTTCGTAATGATTGGGCTTCGAGGTGGCCTAGGTAGTCTTCGGTACGCGCGCGTCGTGGAGTGAGGGTGGCTCCTCGCAAGGTTTATGAATGGTAAAGCAGTGTATCTCCCGCCATGAAGAGTTATATAAAGCTGTACGGGCCCTCCATCGACAGGGCCATCGAGGCCCTTGAGGAGAGGTTCAGGGAGCTGAACAGGCACTTCCCCTACGGGGATATGATATTGCACGCCATCTCCATCGTGGATCCGACGATAGACATGGTGACGGGGGACCTGGTCAGGGAGGGGCAGGAGGAGCTGGGGGATTACGATTACGTCGTGGGGTGGAATCAGGAGCCGACGGTGGAGCAGGTCCGGGGGCTCATAAGGCAGGTCGACGAGGCGCTTCTCTACACGGGGTGCAGGTACACCATCACGACCAAGTAGCCTGCTGGGCTAACCCCTTTTTTCTTGGATGTACGCGGGGAAGACCTTGGCTTGGGGCACCTACGATGGCCCTGAGGGAGCCCAGGCGCGTGTAGGAGACTGCGGATCTTCTTGTATCCCTTTTTCAGGGTCTCCTCGCTACAAAGTGGGAGATGTGCCCTGTAACGTGCTTCGTATTGATTGGGCTTCGAAGTGGCTTAGGTTGTCTTGGGTGAAGACGGGTATCTCTATGGTGAAGGTTGTGCCTGCGCCGACCTTGGAGGCCTGTTCGATGGTGCCCTCGTGGGCCTCGACGGTTCGTTTGCAGTAGTAGAGGCCGAGGCCTAGTCCTCCCTCCTTCGTCGTGTGGAATGGCTTGAAGATGTTTTGAGCTTCGTCCTCCGGGATCCCGATGCCCGTGTCGGAGACGGTAATGGTGATCTTGCCTCGCTCTCTCTTCGCTGAGACCGTGAGCCTCCCACCGGTGGGCATCGCTTCGACTGCGTTCTGGATCAGGTTGTCGAGGACCCTGTGGATCTTGGTCCCATCCAGGTAGACGCTCTCGAGACTCTCGTCGAGCTCCAGTACGGCTTCGACGGATCGGGGCAGCGCTGCTTCCTCCACTGCTTTCCCCACCATCTCTACGAGGTTGACGTCTCCTAGCATGAGGGGCGAGTCTCTGGTCTGGCTCCTGAACATGTCGATCATCTCGCTGGCACGGTCCACCGACTTGTTGACCATGTCGATCATCTCGTCGACGCTCTCGGGGGACTGTCTCATCAGGTAGATGGCGTTCTTGATGGTCTGGAGGGGACCACGGAGGTCGTGGCCGACCGTGGCCGCTATCCTGCCAGCCGTCACGAGGCGCTCGGCGTCGAGGAGCTCCTGGGTCTTCTCCTCCACCAGGCCCTCAAGGCGGTTCGTGTACTCGAGCAGGGTCTTAGCTACCTGTATGCCATCGTACCATCCGCCGATGCTGTCGGCCAGGGCGTGGAGCATGTCCTCCTCCTCTACGGTGAAGGTCAGTCCCTCTGGGTAGTATATGGAGAGCTTCCCGGACACTTCGCCCCTGTTAAGAATTTGGGTGTGGATACCGTGAGTTAGGTCCTCTGAGCGGCGACCGTTGGAGAACACGCGGCCGACAAGTTCAAGCTCTGATACTGCGGACTCGGGGAACTGCATTGCGGAGGCCATGAGCTCGACGACTCTGGGGCCCAGCTCCTCGATGGACTCAGCCTCCTGCATGGCCCTTATCGCCTTGTAGAGGCAAGTTATCTCCTTGACCCGTCCACCGAGGGCCAGGTTGGCCGTTTTCAGCTCTTCCTCAATCCTCTTCTGCTCGGTGACGTCCCTGTTCAGCGCCAGCGAGGCCGGCCGCCCTTCGTAGTTTATCAGCGATACGTTCGTCTCGACGTCGATCTCCGTTCCGTCTTCTCGGGTGAGTCGGAAGTTGTACCTGTTCGGGGCTTCTTCCCCCCTCCGCCTTCTTAAGGCTATGTTCTCGACCATCTCCCGGTCCTTCGGGGAGATGTGATTGAAGGGAGGCATGCCGATGAGCTCCTCTGGGTCATCGTAGCCCAGGAGGCTGGCGGCGCTCTTGTTCACGTAGAGGTATTGTGTATCATCCAGGACGAAGACGGCGTCTCTCGATGAGTCCAGGAACGTCCTGTACCTTTCTTCAGAGGCTTGTAGGAGATCCAGGTGTCTCAACCTCGACAGGGTCAGGCTGACGTTCTGGGAGAGGGTTTCGAGGAGCTTCTTATCCTGCTCTGTGAAGGCGTCTAGCACGTGGCTCTCGATGTTGATTACTCCTATGACTTCGCCCTCAGTTTTTATGGGTACCGTGAGTTCGGAGAGCACCTCGTAGAGACCCCGTGATAATCCAGGATCGTAGTCTTCGTCCAGTCGAACGTCGGGCACGAGTTGGGATTCTCCGGTTTTAACAGTCCGAACCGTTATCCCAGGTCCATCTAGGGGCCATTCGTGGCCTGTCTCGACATCGAACCCCATCGCGAATATCATCCGGAGGACATCTCCGTCGACGACGGCGAAGCCGCCGAGGTCGAAGCCTAGGACCTTTTTGATGGTTGCGAGGGTTCTCTCAGCGACTTCCTGTAGGTTTCTTGCTTCGCCGAGGTCCAGGGTGTGCCTGTGGAGGGCCTCCAGCCTCTCCTGATAGAGGATGCGCTCGTCCTCCATCCTCTGTCGTTCAGTGATGTCCCTGGTTATGGTCTGGATGCCTACCGCCTTTCCCTTCTCCTTGATTAGGCTGAGGTGGACCTCACCAAGTGTTATGGAACCGTCCCCCTGGCGTACTCGGACTTTGAAGGGCTTGGGTAGCTTACCCCGTAGGATTGGTGCGATCATATTCCCCAGCATGCTTCGATACTCGGGTAGGACAAAATCTAGTTCCCGGACATGCTTCCCTATGAGCTCCTCCCTGGTGAGACCCGTCGACTGTATCACCTTCTGGTTGACCGACGTGATGTATCCCTTGAGGTCCGCCGTGGTTATGGCGTCGGGGGCGGACTCGATGAGCCTCTTGTAGTCCTCCTCGGAGCGCTGAAGCTCCTCCCTTATGGTCTTCTGGTCGGTTATGTCGTGAGCGAGTACCTGGATGCCCGTCCTTTCTCCGTCCATGTGTAACAGGGAGGCGTGCACCTGGGCCCAGCGTTCTGATCCGTCCTTTCTCTTGAATGGATACTCGAAGGAGGGGAGCTCGCCGTCTGAGAGGAGAGCCCTAAGAATCTCAGCTATGAAATCTGTCTTCTCTTGCCCAGCTTTCCGCTGACTCGCGATCGCGCTGAAGGTCTTCCCTTTCAGTTCCTTTTCAGTGAACCCCGTGAGCTCGGTGAACGCCGGGTTGACTGATGTTATCGCGCTGTTGATGTCGTGGATCGATATGGCGAAGGGGGAGGTCTCGAACAGGGTCCTGTACCGTTCCTCGGAGTCCCTCAGCGAATTCTCCATCTGCTTGCGTTCCGAGATATCTGTAACGACACCCAGGATAGAGGTTTCACCGCCGTAGCTGATCAGCTTGGTGGATATGATCGAGTCAAGTCTACTCCCATCCTTCTTGAGGAGCGCGTACTCGTAGGGGGCAACGTCTTCGCCCCTCAGGTGCCTGGCGTAGTTCTCTCTGATCGTCTCCAGGGACTCCGGGGCTATGAGGGACATGAAGTTGAAGTCTGGTGAATAGAACTCCTCCCTCGTGTATCCCATTAGCTCCGCGGATGTCTTGTTGGTGTAGAGGACCCTGCCTCCCCGGTTGATGAAGATCATGCTGGGGGACTGCTCGGCGAGGTCCCTGAACATCCGATCTCGTTCACGTATCTTCTCCTCAGCCTGCTTCCGCTCGGTGATGTCTGTGAGGAAGTGGAGCGTGGCCACGCTGCCGTTCCAGTCGATACCGAGGCCGTTGACCTCGATCCAAAGGACGTCGCCGTCCTTGGTGATGATCCGGAACGGGTAGAACGTGGTCCCCGATGTGGCGCGGTTCCTGTATTGTTCTAGGGCCTCGTGGCGGTCGTCGGGGTGGAGGTAGTCCATGAACGGCTTCCCGAGGAGCTCCTCCTGGGTGTACCCGGTCATCTCC
>CAYONH010000069.1:0-1423 GCA_964405275.1 uncultured Candidatus Bathyarchaeia archaeon
TCCAGGCCGACTTCGCCAGGTACCCGGGCCACAGGCCCACCGCCCAGGAGGACAAGATAAGAGAGGCCGTCAGGCTGCTGGGCCAGGCGGAACGCCCGGTCATCGTCTGCGGCCAGGGAGTCCTCTGGTCCCAGGCCTGGGACGAGGTCCAGACCCTCGCGGAGCTCTACGACATACCCGTGGGCACCACGATAAGCGGCAAGGGCAGCATGCCCGAGATCCACCCCCTCTCCATCGGCGTCACCGGGGCACGGGGCGGGACAGCCCTCTCCAACAAGGTGGTCTCGGAGGCAGACACGATACTCTACATAGGATGCAGCACCGACTCCGCCTCGACGGACAAGTGGACCATCCCACCCCTCGACACCAAGGCCAAGATCATCCAACTCGACATAAGCGAGGCCGAGATCGGGAACAGCTACCCAACCCAGGTGGCCCTGATCGGCGACGCCAAGGCGACCCTGAGGAAGATGATAGAGATCTCATCTCCCAAGGCAGGCAGCGTCGATGAGCCCCTCCGGATCAAGGCCATCAGGGAGGAGGAGACGGAGTACATGGAGTACATCGACGAGATTTCACGCTCCGACGAGACCCCCATCCACCCCCTCAGATTCATCAGGGAGCTGGAGGCCACGGTCCCAGACGACCACGTCATCGTCGCCGACGTCGGCGTCAGCGCCATCTACACCTCCACGTACTACAAGGCCACCAGGAGCGGGCGCAGCATCCTGTTCAACTACGCCATGGGAGCCCTCGGCTACGCCATCCCAGCCTCAGTAGGAGCCCACTTCGCCAGGCCCGACAGCTGCATCGTAACCCTCGTCGGCGACGGCAGCTTCGGATTCACCGCAGCGGAGCTTGAGACCGTCAGCAGGGTCGGGGGCAACAACAACATCATCCTGTACAACAACCAGAGCTACGGCTGGATCAAGGCCGCCGTCAGCTTCTCCCACGGCCCCGAGTACTCCGACTTCGCCACCAACTTCAAGCCCATCGACTACACCAAGATAGCCGAAGGATTCGGCCTCAGAACCTACAGGGCGGACGACCCCAACGAGCTCAGAGCCACCCTCAAGGAGGCCCTCACACTGGACGAACCCACATTCACGGAACTCAAGGTACAGCCCGAGAACGAGCTGGTACCCCCAGTACCCTCATGGATCAGGAAGGCGAGAGACCTCGGAATACGCCACGTAAGGTAAAAAGGGGAGAGTCAGGCCCTGGAGGACCAGACGGTATACCAGTGCCGTAGGGACCGCTCCCTGCGGTCCCCCGTGGACTCGTGGAACTCCGGGTAGCCGTCGTATGCCACCGCCTCCTCCATCGACGCGCCCTCCCCGATGAGCCTCCCCATCTCGTCCCTCACCGCCTCGAACCACTCCAGCTGCACCCTGAATTCACCCTTATCGCAGAGGGGACCATG
>CAYONH010000069.1:1523-3422 GCA_964405275.1 uncultured Candidatus Bathyarchaeia archaeon
ATCACGCAGTCCTCGAACGCCTGGTTCCCGAAGACGTGATCCCCATGCACATGGGTGAGCAACAGATGCGAGACCGGCTTCTCCGAGACCGACCTGATGCTCTCCCTGAAGTCGCGTGCGGACCCGGGATACTGGGCGTCCACCGCCACCACCGAGTCACCCATCACCACGACCCCCACATTCCCCCCAGTCTCACCGTCACAGTTAGCGTAGACCCTCCCAGAGACCCTGTCAAGCCTCAAACAGAACACCAACCACCAGTAACCCACAACACCCTAAATCAGTTCTGGTCAGGACCCCCAGCCCAACATAGAACCGACTAGCCCACCCAGAAAGGATAAGAAAAAACTTGGAAATAGGTAACAGTGTAGATAATACTAAACCTAGTATCTTCTCCTGTCTCTGCCGCCGCCGCGGTCCCTGCCGCCGCCATAGCCCCTCCGCTGCTGCTCGAACACCTTACTCGAAAGGTTGTTCTCGAGGTTAACGTCGTCGAAGGGGGCCTCATCGATCACTTCATAGCTCCCATACCGGCCCAGATTCAGGCGCATGGAACCCTTGAAGAGGTTCACATAAGCGTCCTTGACATCCAGCACCATGTCGTCCTGGACCTCGTCCAGCACGTTATCCCAGAGAGTCATGTAGATGGTGCCCGTCTCGTCCCCTACCAAGGCTTCGGCGACCCTGTGCGTAGACATGTCGCTTCGGGAGGTGACCTCCCTCTCCTCGGTCTTAGAGATGACCTTGACGGTGGTGTACACTTTCCTCGAGTAGGAGTTTAGTTCTCCAACCTTTACTGGCTCGGCATCCTTTTCGTCATATGTAGACATATTGCTCTACTCTTGATTGGCGAGCGAAAGACTTGCCGTGTTCCATATAAGGGTTACCATAATCCAACTGAGTATCGAAATTAAGATGGATTAGACACTTCCCCGGACTTTCGTATCATGTGTTGAAAGGGAAGCATTCACCCAAACCCTTTTGTACCCAATTTGGTTTCTTTAGGGATGCAATGTCTGACGACAATATAGTCTACATCGGAAATAAGCCAGTCATGAACTACTGCTTAGCAGTTCTGAGCTCTTTTCAGGGTAACAGCGGCACGGTTACGCTAAAGGCGAGGGGCCGAGCCATAAGCACAGCAGTTGACGTGGCCGAGGTAACTAGGAGCCGGTTCATGGAGAACCTGGCCGTCGAGAACATCGAGATCGGGACGGAGGAGCTCGAGGGTATGGGCGGTCAACCCAGGAACGTGAGCACCATCTCAATAATCCTGAAAAAGGGATAGGTACAGACAAGGAAACCTGAGAACCTCGAAAACAGATCCTACTTGTTAAAGCAATATTTTGCATAGTTTCACCCGAAAGCTAGAGGCTAATATTGATGTCATCTGGTCTTCAGGACTCGCCTATCCTTAGGGAGCTTCTCAGAGGCATATCTCAGCACTAGGGCGGAGGCCCTGTCCCTCCAGTTGAGAAGGTAGTTCCATACTTCCTCTGGTTTCTTCTTGGATGCCTCCTTGAGGAGCCAGCCCACCCCCTTCTGGACCATATCATCGTCGTCCTCCATCATTCTGTCTGCTATGGCGAAGGCTTCTTCGAGCATCTCACCTCTTCTGGCTAAGGGGACGAGTGAGACGGCGGCAGCCCTTCGTCTCCATCGGTTGCCCGAGGCGGTCCAGCCGATGAGCCTCTCGACTAGACTGGGCTCAAGTTTGACTATCGGTGAGATGACCCAGGTGGAGAGCCCGTCCGTGTTGGCCCAGTTTGTGAGGTGATCCACCCATCCGTCGAGCAGCTCGAAGTGCTCCGTGTCGAGGTTCCGGGCCATCCTCTGCATGAGCCTGATGCCGACGGAGGCCTCGTCGAGGTTCCTCGACTTGATGAGCGAGTCCGCCAC
>CAYONH010000069.1:3522-5074 GCA_964405275.1 uncultured Candidatus Bathyarchaeia archaeon
ACCGGTGCGCAGGGGAAGCCGACGGCCCTCAGCCTCTCCAGCCAGTCGTCCCTAGGGGCTTTCTCGAACTCGCTCTGGAGGAAGGGGATCAGGACATCCCTGTTCTCGACCCTGTCGTCTCCGGTAGTGTATCTTGTATCCTCTTTGAGTTCTTCCAGGCTCATACCCTGGCATAGGAGGCCCCACAGCCTGTCGTTCCCAGCCGCGATGAGGAGCCCCTTACCGTCGCTGGCGACGAATGCCTGGTACGGCACGATGCTGGGGTGTGCGGACCCCATTCTTGGGGGAACATTCCCTGTTGCGAAGTAGTTGCCTGCCATGTATGTCATCCACGAGATGGAGCCGTCCATCATCGACACGTCCAAGTGCTGCCCCTCCCCGTTGGCCTCCCGAGCCCTGAGGGCGGCGAGGATCGCAATCGTTGCGTACATGCCCGCACCGATGTCGGTTATCGCCACACCTATACGGACCGGGGGCGAGCCGGGCTCACCGGTTATGCCCATGAGGCCCCCCATCCCCTGGATGATGAGGTCGTATCCGGGCCATGAGGCGTAGGGGCCCGTCTGGCCGAAGCTGGAGATGCTGCAGTATATCAGCCTGGGGTTCACCTTTCGCAGCGTCTCGTAGTCGACGCCGAGTCGAGATGTTACGCCTGGCCTGAAGTTCTCGAGGAGCACGTCGCAATTTTTGGCGATCTTGTGGAGGGCTTCCTGGGCCTCCTTGGTCCTCAGGTTGAACGTCACGCTCTTCTTGCCCCTGTTGATGGAGAGGAAGTAGCTGCTCACGCCGTTGATGAACGGGGGGAACGCCCGGGTGTCGTCTCCCCTTCCGGGTATCTCGACCTTGATTATCTCGGCTCCCAGGTCTGCGAGGGTCATCGTGCAGAACGGGCCGGCGAGGACGCGGCTTAGGTCCAGAACGCGGATCCCTTTGAGGGGGGGCTCCCCACTCTTGGCTGACATAGGTTACTAGTCGTGACGTGTACGTTTAGGATTTTCCACAGATAGGCTTGACTATTCAACTATCGTGGGTGATTACTTAAGACCCTTCAAGGTAGATCCTCTCCAGACAGAGCTCCTCTGCGCTCTCCCTGACTATCACGGTCTCCAGCTTGAGCCGAGGATCGAACCTTGTCAGGGTCGCCTGTATCGCCGGGAGGGTGAGGTGTGTGCAGAGGCCTCCGAGGAAGTACCCGCAGTCGATGCCCACGTCCAGAAGAGCCTCGTAGAACGGGCAGCGTTTGACCCAGAATGTGGCTTGGTAGTCGTCTTCTTCCCTGAGAGCAACCTCGGCTCCCGCCGATTCCATGAAGTCCCTGTAGACGGTGATTCCCTTCTTGATGGGGGGCAGCTCATGGGGGATCTTGTTCCTCAGCTCTTTCTCTATGATGTCCGCCTGTCTCTCCACGGCTGTCTGGAGCATCTCGATGCTCCTGTCGGTGCCGAGCTCCTCTATAACCTCCATCAGGAGTTGTACTAGCAGGGTATAGGATCGTCTGATGCCCGTGTACATGCTTCGTATTCTTCTGCTCGTGCTTTTTAGGGGTTATCTC
>CAYONH010000069.1:5174-8895 GCA_964405275.1 uncultured Candidatus Bathyarchaeia archaeon
GATGCCCGTGTACATGCTTCGTATTCTTCTGCTCGTGCTTTTTAGGGGTTATCTCGGTCCAGATGGAGGTCTCGGGGATTAATCCGTTTATGCTATGGCATTGAGCCGGAATTTTGATGTCTAATGGCTAGGCTTTGAGCTCGGTGCCGAAAGCCTCTATCTTCTGGGTTGCAGTCTCTCCTTCCCTATCCTCTCCTATCAGCCCCAGGGTTGCGATCGGTTCCTTCCCCAGGAGCTCAGTGATGGGGGCGAAGACCGTCTCGGGGTCATTACCATCTCCTGTGCAGAAGAGCGCCACGGTCTTGATGTCGGATCCATGATTGGTGATGTAAGCCCTGACAGGGCTGGACATGTTCGAGGCCCAGATGGGGGTGCCTATGACGACGAGGTCGTAGGAGGCCTGATCGTGTTGTGGGGCTTCTATGCGGGGGAGCATCTTCCTCGTTGACTCCATCCCCGACTTGAGCCAGCCTATGGGGCCGCCCCTCCCCTTCGCCTCCTTGATCTCCTCTATGTCGAAGCCCGTGAGAGCCTGGATTGCCTCCGCTACTTTACGGGTCCTCCCTGTCCGGGAGAAGTAGACGATTAGACCGTTCATGTTTTATCGTGGCGTGGTCGATGCTGGTAAACCTTTTGGAAATATGGAGTGGGAGGCATCCCTCTTTGGACGCGCCCTAGGCTTCAAGCTCGTTCACGTAGGCTTCGACGTCCCTGAGTAGGGCCTTCGCGTCATAAAGGATCCCCGCCTTAATCGTCCACCTGACGCCTCCTCCCTGGACCATCCGGGTCCTGTCCTCCGAGTATCTGCGGACACCGGTTCCATACATCACCTTGAAGTTGTCAAGAGGGTTGCCGTCGACGATGGCGATGTCCGCCGTGAAGCCCTTCTGGACCCCTCCCGCGAGGTGGTCTAGGCCCATGGAGGCGGTGGCATTGGTTGTGGCTATCTTGACGACGTCGAGGGGGTGGAATCCGGCCTCCTGGAGGAGCTCGAGCTCGCGGACGATGGAGAAGCCGTAGAGGGTGTACATGAACCCGCAGTCGGTTCCGGCTGTGACGACGCCCCCGCGGTCCGCGAATGCCTTGAGGTACCTCATCCAGATCTGGTACTTGCGCTTCCAGGCGACCTCGTCAGCCGTCCTCCAGTTGAAGTGGTACGTGGCGTGGCGGGCGGGGTCGGGCTTCCAGCTCTCGAGGAGGCCGGGGGCAGTGTAGCGGTCCAGCCACCTCCAGCGGCTGGGGAGCTCGTACTCTCGGTTGATCTCGTAGACTGTCATGGTGGGGTCCCAGACGGTGCCGTTCTCGATCATGGTGTCCAGAACCCAGAGGACGTCGTCGGGGTACTGGTCGGCCTCCGTCCAGACGTGGCCTGACCAGCGGAATCTGTCGACCTCGTCTGAGTAGTTGTAGTCGGGGGGTATGCTCTGGCTGCCGGGGATGGCGGCCTGGGGGATGCCGTAGGTGTGCTCGAGGGTGAGGTAGTCGGGGACCGCCTCTGAGGCGGAGACGGCGTCCAGCTCGCTGCTCTGGGGGATGTGGACGGCTATACCCGCCTTCATGTCCAGGTCCCGGACCTCCTCCCCCATGGCCGCGAGGATCTCGGCAGTGATGTTCGAGCGGGGGATCATCTTGATGCCGTCCGTACCCAGCTTATCCAGATTGTGCACGGCCTCCCGGCCCTCGTCAGCGGACGTAATCTCGCCGGTCGTCCCCATGACGACGATGCGGGGGGCGACCATTTTGTTGGCCGCGCCCAGCCTCCGGTGCTCGATGAGCTTCTCGTCTGTGCCGAACCCGCATGTCCTGATTGTGGTGACCCCGTGGGCGAGGAATAGCTTGTAGGCGTACTCGGGGCCTTTGGGTCCGCACTGGGTCTCCATGAATGGGACGTGAACGTGCATGTCGACGAGGCCGGGGAGTGCGTACATGCCGGCGGCGTCGACCTCCATGTCGCCCTCGGGGCGCTCGTAGCCAGGGCGGCTGGCGGCTCCGGGGCTTACGCTGACGACGCCAGTAATCTTGTCGCCCTCGATGGCGATGTCAACTGGGCCCTGGGCGGGCGTCCCCCGTCCGTTGACGACGGTGACGTTCCTGATGACTAGGCTCTTGTACTTCTTGCCTTTGGAATCGGACATTTTGATTCTAGGAAGTCCGCTCTGGATTTATCTCTTTGGAGCCTTCATTGTGCCGCTAGCAGCACATTTTAGTGTTATTTCGGAGTTTAGATGAGCGTTTTTCAGGTTGATTTCTTCTTTCAGAGGGATATTCATCCTCTTTCGAGGTACCCCCCTCCTATTTCCTAGACGAGGTCCATGGATTGAAGATCCCTGAGTATTGTTTCTCTCATGTCATCGGATAGGGGTTTCAGGGGTCTCCTAGGGACGCCGGCGGCGTGTCCCTTGAGGCTCAGGGCGGCCTTGACGGCGGCGACCTGGGGGTGCTCTCGGACAAGAACTTTATTGACGTATGAGACCAGGTGCTGAGACTTACCCGCTTCCTCTAGATCACCTCTTTTCGCAGCCCTGTAGAGCCCCACACAGATCTCCGGTATGAAGTTCGCGACCGCGAGTATAGCTCCCCTACCACCTAGAGCCAGGGTGGGCATGGTCATGTCGGCGGCTCCCGAGAGGACTGAGATCCTGTCACCGAAGAGCCTGATGTTCTCGGCCATGGCCCCGGGGTTGCCGCTGCTGTCCTTGATGCCGACCAGGTTGGCGCACTCCTCTGAGATCTTGTCTACGATGCTGGGCGTGACCGTGTAGCCGGTGAACTTGGGTACGTTGTAGAGTATGAGCGGGAGGTCTACGACGGTGTCCAACGCTATGAAGTGTTCCACGAGCTCCTCCTCCGCGGGCTTGAAGAAGAAGGGGGTCGTCACGAGAGCCGCGTCGGCGCCCAGGTTCTTGGCGTCCCTGGTGAGTTCGATCGTCTCCCTTGTCCCGATGGCTCCCGTTCCAGCGATCACCATTCCTCGTCCGCTGACCTTCTCCCTGACGAACTCGATGAGAGACCGCTTCTCCTCCCTGGAGAGCAGGGGGCCCTCCCCTGTGCTGGCGTTTACCACGAGGCCTGAGACTCCCGCCTCCAACCAGAACTCGACGAGGTCTGCGAGGGATTCGTTCTCGATCTCTCCTTTCTTGTCGAAGGGCGTGACGTTTGGGACGAATATTCCTTCCAGCTTCATGACCGATCACCGTACTCATTACCCGAGGTCCATAAAACCCTGACGGGCGCCATGTTTTTACATAGGTCCCCCCTGAACCTCTGTAGCCATGGACCGCCGCGAGCACTACCCCAGGGGAGTCCCCTACAGCATCAACTACCCCGAGATCCCCCTCTACGCCTTCCTGGAGAACTCCGCCCGGAAGTTCCCCAGCAGGACGGCCATGGCCTTCTACGGGAAAAGGATCACGTACAATCGTGCGTGGAACGAGGCTAGACGCCTCGCGGCCGCCCTCAAGGGGCTGGGAGTGGAGAAGGGGGACAGGGTGGGGTTGCTTCTCCCTAACGTCCCCCAGTTCGTGGTCGCCTACAACGGAATCCTAGCCACTGGAGGGACGGTGGTCCCAGTGAACCCTCTCAACCCCGTCGTGGAGATCGAGAGGGAGCTTAAAGAGTCTGATTCAAAGGCCCTGATCATCTTGGACAGGCTCATCGACAAGCTGCCCGCTGAGAGACCTGAGAACCTGATAGTCGCCGAGGCAGCGGGTTACACCCCGAC
>CAYONH010000070.1:0-2135 GCA_964405275.1 uncultured Candidatus Bathyarchaeia archaeon
AGCAAGTACCTGGTCACCTCCGACGGGGCCCGCATCCGCTCCCCCATAATGCTGGTCTGGAGCTACCCCTGGGTCACCGGGAAGGATAAGGGCCAGCTCAGCGCCGCGCGCCACGAGGAGGCTTCAACCCATCGGGGGTGGGAGTACATGGACGAGGTCGCCACCCCGGAGCACATGGCCCAGCAGGTCGCGAAGCGAGTGAAGCTTCAATTGGAGGGCGTCCCTGCCAAGGGAGGGTCCTTCCCCTGCATCACGGGGCCGAGGGTCATCGGCGTCCTGGCCCATGAAGCCCTGGGCCACCTGGCCGAGGCTGACCTCACCATCAACAGCTCCTTCAACGGGAAGCTGGGGAAGGTGGTCGCCTCCGAGGGGGTCAACATGATAGACGACGGCACAGATCCGGGTAATCTGGGCACTTCGCGCTTCGACGACGAGGGGGTGCCCTCGAGCAAGGTCGAGATCATAAAGGACTCGGTGCTCACGGAGCTCCTCACCAACAGGGAGTACTCCGCCAAGTCGGACCTCAGGCTCACGGGCAACGCCAGAGCCGAGAGCTACCTCCACCCCCCCATCATCAGGATGAGGAACACATACTTCAAGACCGGGGACCACAGCTTCGAGGAGCTCTTCGAGGGCATCGACTTCGGCTACTACCTGGCCGACTTCAGGGGAGGGCAGGCCCAGATGAACGCCAGCTTCCAGGTGGGCATCCAGGAGGCCTACGAGATCGTGGACGGCGAGATGGGGGGACCCGTGAGGGACCTCTCAATCTCAGGGATCGCCACGGACTCACTGTTCAAGATCGAGGGCATCTCCAAGGAGGAGTTCCCCTACGAGCTGGGGAGATGCGGGAAGGGCCAGGAGGCCTTCGTCGCCTCGGGCGGACCGGACATCCGGTTCGCAAAGGGCGGGATAACATTCGGAGGCCAGGGATAGGAGGGTGATGTGATGACAGACGAGAGAACGCTGCTGGAGCTATGCAGGCACATAGTAGCCTCCGGTGAGAGGATGGGGGCCACCGCCGTCGAGGCGCAGGCGAGCTCGACCTCCGAGGTGGAGTCCAACATCGAACTGTCCCAGATAAGCAGCGTCAACAGAAAGGACCTGGACGGGATCGCCATCCGGACCTTTGTGGGCCAGAGGATGGGCAGCGCATTCACCAACATACCCACCAAGAAGACTGTCGACGAAGCCCTCTCCCTAGCCCTCAATGCCGCGAAGGCGTCGACCCCAGACGAGGACTGGGCATCCCTCCCCAAGCCGGCTAAGTACCCCGCGATCGGGGGGCTCTGGCACGACTCCGTGGCTGACTGCGACTCGGCGAGGGTCGTGGAGTTCGCTGAGGAGTGCATGTCGAGGGCGATCGGGGCTGAACCAGGCCTGTTGCCAGCTTACGGTGGCTCTGGCGCCGGTGCGGAGCACTCCGCGTACGCCAACAGCAACGGGATCGAGCACGCCGAGAGGGGGACCACCGCGTACGTTTTCCTCGCGGCCATCGCTCAGATAGAGTCGGGGGTGACCCCGGCCATCGGGTCGTATGATATCAGGCGTGACCTGGAGTTCGATCTGGACTGGGTAGTCGAGGACATAGTCTCCATGATCAGGCTCTGCAAGAGAACTTCAGAGGGGGTTAGCGGGAGCCACACGGTCATCTTCCATCCAGACGCTTACCAGCAGATGCTGTTCTACACGCTCATCCAATCGATCCGGGGAGACAATGTCGCCAGGGGCAAGTCTATGATCGCAGATAAGATAGGTGAGGCCATCGCCTCGGAGCTCGTGACCATCGTCGACGACGGGACCATCCCTGAGGGGGTGGCCACATCCATGGCGGACGACGAGGGGGTGCCCCGGAGGAGGACTCCCATCATAGAGAAGGGGGTTCTCAGGTCCTTCATCTGGGACTCCTATTGGGCAAGCAAGATGGGAGTGGAGAGCACGGGGAACGCCAGCAGGAGCATGCGCCAGGGTCAGGTGGAGCTTTCTCCCTCGACCGTCGTAGTGGAACCGGGTAAGCGCGACATCAAGGACCTTGTCTCCGAGGTGAAGCATGGCTACCTTGTGCGGGACGTCCAGGGGGCCCACAGCTCCAACCCGGAGTCTGGGGACTTCAGCATCGTCGGGAACCCGGCCGT
>CAYONH010000070.1:2235-8813 GCA_964405275.1 uncultured Candidatus Bathyarchaeia archaeon
CCATTTACAGGGGCCTCCCACCCCTCTCTTTCTGCGGATTGAATATAACGACGCAGCAGAGCGCACACTAGGGTGAAGACTGGACGGGGAATGGCTGCGAGCACTCCTGAATGAGATCGCCGAGTGCAACCCCGAGTTTAAGGACCTGGGCCTCTCCGTCTTCGTGGAGAGGGCCTCAAGCTGGTACAGGGACCTCCTGGTGCTCATACACGTCGGAGCCGTGAACGAGGGGAACTTCGACTGCATCACCGAGAAGGTCGGGGAGATGGGGCTCGTATGGGGGGTCGTGACCAGGGGTGAGGAGCAGTACCTCATGATCTACCCTCCGGGAGAGCACCACGCCCTCTCCAGGCCCGAGCTCCACTCCTGGTACGGGCAGAGGTAAACCATAAATCTAGAGTGGACAGATTGATCTCAGGTTTGTGAGACAATGGCATTAGCTGAAATCAAGGGGGTCCAGGCTGGGCCGGGGGAGAAAGCCTTCGGCTTCCTGGAGGTCGGGACGACGTCCGTCAGCACATACAGCATACCCGTGGCCGTCCTCAACGGCGCGGAGCCGGGAAAGACCCTCGGCGTCATCGGGGGCACCCACGGCACCGAGTTCGCCAGCATCGAGGCGGTTATCCGGGCCATCCAGGACCTTGACCCCATGGAGATGAAGGGCAGGCTCCTCGCCATACCTGTGCTCAACGGTCCTCAGTTCGAGCACAGATCCGCCTTCCTCAGCCCCTTCGACCAGCAGAACCAGAACAGGGTCTTCCCCGGTGACCCCAATGGGACCCTGAGCCACAGGGCCGCCTACGTGGTGTTTTCGGAGGTCGTCTCCCAGTGCGACGCCCTCGTGGACTGCCACGGCGGGGATATCACCGAGGACATCGATGACATGGTCCTCGCGGGGAAGGGCGACGACGAGGAGGTCAACAAGATGGCCGTGGACATGGCATCCTGCTTTCCGACGAAGTACATCACACTTTTCCCCGTGCAGGAGTCGGGGCTCTCCATGTCGGCTCAGAAGAGGTACGGCATCCCGTGTGTCACCTCCGAGGCGGGGACCCCCCACAACGTCAGGGAGCGCCACGTCGAGTTCCACTACGAGGGCATCATGAATATCCTGAAGTACTTCGGCATCATCGAGGGTGAGCCCGAGATGGTTGAGCCCGTGGTCGCCCCTAAGCGATACCGCTACAACGCGGAGAAGGGGGGTATCTGGCACTCCTACGTCGAGCTGGGGCAGGAGGTGAAGGCCGGTGAGGAGCTGGGAAACGTCACCGACCTGTTCGGACGCGAGCTGGAGGCGTTCACGGCTCCGGAGGACTCCACGGTTAACTTCCTGAGGGTCTACTACTCTGTCAACTGCGGGGAGCCCCTGGTCGGCCTCGTGGTCCTATAAAAGGGCCTCAACCCTTTTTTTTTCTTATACCAGTTCCTCGATTGTCTCCCTCAGCATCCCGGGAGTGGACGTAGGGGAGTAGCCCGTTAACCTCTTCACGTTCTTCCCGTCCTTGTAGACTAGGAGCGTAGGGACGCTCAGCACGTTGTACCTCCTCCCCACAAGCTTCCACTTCCCGTCCACCTTGAACTTCCCGAAGGCGCAACGACCGAAGTACTCGTCGGCCAGCTGTTCGATGAGAGGTGCCATAACCTTACATGGCATGCATGTGACCCCCCAGAAGTCGATGACCGCAACCGGGTTCTCCCCCAAGAATTTGTCCAGCTTGTCCTCGTCTACAACGACAGGCATCGCCATGTCTATGACTCTCGATAACATAGGATTTGAAAATTTCCCCTGTTGGACGGTAAATTAATTTTTAATACATCTTCCAGCTACTGGAAGAGGATTCTAATGGCTGAGTTTGATATTCTAATCGAGAACGCCTCGATCATCGACGGAACAGGGAAAAACGAGTATAAGGGTTCCATCGGCGTCAAGGCTGACAAGGTCAACGCGGTTGGTGACGTGAAGGGCGACGCAGTCCGCACCATAGACGCTAAGGGCCTCAAGGCGCTGCCCGGCTTCATCGACGCCCACAGCCACGCCGAGCGCATGCTCCTCTTCTATCCCCTGGCCCAGAGCCACATAATGCAGGGGATCACAACCTTCGTCGGAGGCCAGTGCGGCGGCTCGCCTGCTCCCATAGCCGAGAAGGTGGGCCTCCCCGGCCTCCTGAGCGACTACATGATGGAGTTCGCTCCCTACAAGTACCGCCCCGAGACCAGGAAGTTCCCCTTCGATCAGGTGAACGAGTGGATGAAGGAAAAGTTCGGCTGGACCATCGACTACAGGACCATGGGGGAGTTCTTCGAGACCGTCGAGGCGAAGGGGGTGAGCATCAACTACGCCCCCCTGGTGGGCCACGGCTCCATCAGGAGCGCCGTCATGGGGGAAGACTACAAGCGCCACTCCACCCAGGAGGAGCGGGGCGAGATGCACGAGTATATCCACCAGGCGATGAAGGAGGGCTGCATCGGCATGAGCACCGGGATGGACTACGACCCCGACGTCTTCGCCTCCAGGGAAGAGATAACGGAGGCCGTCGCCCAGCTCAAGGAGTACGGGGGGATCTACTGCCCCCACTGGTTCAGAACGGGAAGACGCATCGGGGTCACCGCCAGCACGCCCGTCCCCGACAGGATCCAGGGTATCTTGGACGAGGTTGAGACCCACAAGGCGACGGGGGTCCGCCTCCACTTCGCACACCTCACGACCGGATGGGACGTAAGGCCCAGACCCCCAGACAGCATCGCCAAGTCGGTCATCGAGGCGACCTTCGAGGCCACCGTCGGGGAGGCGAAGGATCCCCTGGATATCACCTGGGACGCCATCCCCTTCATGGTCCGGGGGGGCTTCAGCGTGATGCCCTACCTCTGCAGCAGCCTGGCACCTTGGCTCAGGGAGCTGGGCTCCAGGGAGGCCCTGGGGAAGTGGCTGAAGGTCAAGGACTTCAGGGAGGAGATAAAGGACGCATTCAAGACGGGTAAGCTCTACGTCCGAGCCTCCAACCCCTACATCAACCCAAAGTTCGCTGAGGGGATGGTTGTCCTCAAGAGCAAGAGCCCGGGGCTTGAGGGGAAGACCCTGGCCCAGATAGCCGCTGAGAGGGAAAACGACCCCGTGGATACATGGTTCGACATCATCGCCGAGGACCCGGACACCCGGGGGGTGACCTCCATGATGATGAACGAGAAGCACTACTACATGTATTACAAGCACCCCTCGGGCATGCTGGGGCTGGACACGGTGTTCTACGACGACAAGAGGGAGAGCCCTGAGCCCACCAGAAGCATCCCCGGGATCAACTACTACAGCGGGTTCCCCATCATCTACGACAGGTTCGTCAAGAAGGAGAAGGTCCTCACCCTCCAGGAGGCGGTGCAGGCCACCTCCACGAGGGCAGCCAAGGTCCACAATCTGGAGGGCAGGGGCGTCATCGCCGAGGGCGGCTACGCCGACATCGTCCTGATGGACTACGAGAACCTGGAGATCCGGAGCACCGAGCTTGAGCCGAGGCAGCACCCGGGGGGCATCGAGTACGTCCTGGTGAACGGCGTCCCCGTGGTTGAGATGGGGAAGCACACCGGAGCGACGCCCGGTAGGGTGTTGAGGAGGGCTTAGACTCCTCCCCCTTTTTTAAAAGGACTGATTACTGTAGAAAAACCGAATACTTATATATAATGTAGTAATGTACATTTATGAACATAGATGTATGACGAAGAGGAGCTGAGGGACCTCCGGAAGGAGCTCGAGGAGGTCAGGCAGCTCAAGGAGAGCCTCAAAGCCGAGATATCGGACCTCCGCAGAGACAGCCCCAGACAGAAGTACAGGAGGAAGGCCCACATCGAGACGCCGATGATCGACCTCAGCGGCCTGACGGAGAGCCTGGAGGTTATGATGGATGACATCGGCGAGCAGATCCAGGACTCGCTTGGGAACCTGCATGACGCGAAGGAGAGGATCAGGGAGAAGAGGGTGTTCAGGACGGCCAACAGGGACCGCCCCAGAGTGAGAGACTCCGAGGTCGAGGCAATCCCCCCGGAGCGCGTGGCGGCGTACATCGGCCCCCTGGGTAGCGAGGAGAGGCTGAGGATTCTGGACTACCTGAAGACGGGGGGTAAGACGTTCAACGAGCTGGAGCAGCACACGGGGCGGACGGGGAGCTCCCTCACCCACCACCTCAATCCCCTCGTCAACGCTGGCTACGTCATAAAGGGCGAAGTGCGGGGAACATACTACATCACTGTGGAGGGTAGCCTCGCCTACCGCCTCTCCCAGTGGCTCACCAGCCGCCTTGAGAGCGAGATGGAGGGGCGGAGATACGGGGACGACGATGAGGACGGTGATGAGGACGACGATGATGACGACCTGGAGGGCTGGTACTGATGATCGAGGTCAATCCCAGTGCAGGGGTTAATGTCGTCGTGGACCCAATCGAGGTCATCTCTACCGAGAAGGTCCTTGTGAAGGTCCACCCTGGCTGCCTCTGGACTGAGCTTGAACAGGATGGAAGACAGGTCGGCGCCGTGGTCCATGGAACCGCCGAGTACGCCTTCGACGCCATCGCCGAGACCGAGGAGGGAGCCCTGGGGAAGAGCTTCAGAGGCGACATGGGAGGGTTCAAGATCTACGTTGGTGGGACCGACCTCCACGGATCGTCGAGGGCAGCCTCTCACGAGGAGCTACTGTCAAGTGAATTCTCCAGTGCAGGGGCCTTCATCGAGGACGCAGGTGGAGCACTTGGCCTGCACAACATGCACCATGACAGCAACGTCAGGTCCTCCGGGGGCCCAGGGGAGGGCGTCGTCATCTGGTCCGACGACGGAGTGAAGAAGAACGTCATCACGGCCAAGGGGGACAGCCAGGTCCTCGTTAAGGACAAGACCGTCTACACACTGAGTGACGAAAGTTACGTGATGGTGGACGACGGCAAAGTCTCCATCCGGGGCCCAGGAGGGAAGAGACTGGTCATCGACGAAGGAGGGATCAGGCAGCCCGAGGAGCTCAGGGACCTCGGCCCGAGGATCGCCAAGGAGGTAAAAGAGTCGCTGAAGGACCTGAAGTTCACGATGAGGCGGAGAAGACGGGAGGACGTCCTCCGATGAACTGCAGCCTCATAGATGTGAGGAGCAGTCTCAGACCGTCTTTCATACTCCCTCCTCGCGACGTGAGGAAGACTAGAAGTCGATGAGATCTGTCTTATACCCATAGAGCCCCAGTATCTCCAGGAGGATCGTTTCGTCATGGATCCATTGAAAGGAGACTCATTCGTCATCGACTCCAAGATACTGGGCGAGGAGCGGGAGATCTACGTCTACCTGCCCCCGGGATACGAGGAGTCTGGGGAGATCTACCCCGTCATCTACCTGCTCGACGGCCACAGCCTTCACAACGTGGTGTCCAGCTTCGTGCAGCACTACTCGGGGAGGGCCAGGATACCCCCCATGATAGTGGTAAGCATAGCGAGCACGGACAGGATGAGGGACTTCACCCCCACAGTGAGGGTGGGATGGCGCGGAGGAGAGCCCTCAGGGGGCGGGGCAGACAAGTTCCTCTCGTTCCTCTCGGATGAGCTGTTCCCCATAGTGGAGGGAAAGTACCCGACGAGGGACTACAGGGTCCTCATCGGCCACTCCCTGGGAGGCCTCTTCGCGGTCCACGCAGTGGTGGCCAAGCCCCAGCTCTTCAGGGCCTACATAGCATGCAGCCCCTGGTTCGGGGAGGATGATGACGCCCTCATCTCCAAGGTCGAGGCCCACCTGAAGGAAGGGCCCCCCGAATCGAAGATGCTCTACGTCGCCCACGAGCCCATCGCCAGGACGGAGATAGAGGATCGCATCGTGAAGCTCGTGGGGGTCCTCAAGGGGAACCCTCGCGAGGACTTCGCCTGGAACTACAAGCGCTACGAGGACGCGGATCACTCGAACCTTCCCCTGAAGGCGATCCCAGACGCTTTGGACTTCTTCTTCCCCGGCATAGTCCAGGACTGAGGGCGGGTCAGCCCCCCGTAATAACGGGGTAGATGACCACCTTATCCCCTTTCTTCAGCACTGCCGAGGGCCAGAGCCGTTTCCCGTTGACGGTGACGCCGATGACGTCCTTGTCGAAGGCGTAGAGGTAGTTCCTCCCCTGACTTCCCACGAGCTCCCGGAGGGTGGTCTCCTCCTCAACGATCAACACCGTCAGCTCCGGGAACATCTGACACCAAATCGATGATGCCCGTCGAGCGTTATAAAACTGCAGGCTCCGACAGCTCGACGATATAAGGGGTGAAGGCACTACCTCATGCGGTGAAACTTTTGAGCCTCGAAAAGAAGCTCGACGAGATCAGGGGAGTCTTCCCCCACATCGATGAGATGATCTACCTGGGCGCAGCCGGCTCCGCCCCCTTCAGCCTCGTCGTCTACGACGCCGTGATGGAGTGCTGGAACAGGAGGAGAGAAGGGAGCAATCTGGAGGGGACAGGCCACGCTTGGTTCTCGGAGAAGGCGGTCCTCTGCAGGGAGGAGGCCGCGAGGCTCATCAACGCTGACACCGACGACATCTGCTTCGTCTCCAGGGTCGTCCAGGGCCTCAACATGGTGAG
>CAYONH010000071.1:0-8690 GCA_964405275.1 uncultured Candidatus Bathyarchaeia archaeon
GAGGATCAGCCCTCTACATCCTCGGCTTTCTCGGGCTCCTTGACGAATAGTATGATAATGACTATGCAAGGGACGACGAAGGCAAGCTGGAGCCAGAACGGGAGGGTGTGGGAGACGTTGTCGTATAGGTACCCTCCGAGGAGATTCCCCATCGCGGCGGCGATGAGTGTGAAGAAGTTGCTGGAGCCCGAGACCTTCCCCCGGTGCTCATGGGGGACGAGGTCCGCCATGAGGGAGGCAGAAGCGGACATCATTGTCACCTGCATCAACCCTACGAGGATCATCGCGAGGATGAGCCGGATGAAGTTGCCGTATATGAAGAGGGGGATGATCGCGATCCAGATGATATAGGCGGCGAGGAGGGGCCTTCTCTTCCCCACCTTGTCGATGAGCTTGCCGATGGGTATCGAGAGGGCTATCATCGAGACGAAGAGGATGGTGAGGATCAGGCTCCAGCTCAACTCGGAGATCCCAAGGTCTTCGACGATGTAGAGGATCATGATGGGCAAGAATATTGAGATGGACGCCATGAGGAGGACGTCGGTGGTGAACAGGGCGAAGGCCGACCTGGGCACCTTACTCCAGACGCCTGCGCTCTCCTTGATCGAAGCCGGGATGGATCCCACCATCTCCCCGATATCGATCTTAGGGGGGTCCTCTACCGTTTCTTTGAGCCTCAGCCTGATGACCCCGGCGATGAGGAAGGCGATCAAGACCAGGGTGTAGCCTATCCTGACGCTGGGGACCAGGCCGTAGACCTGGAAGAGCCACCCCGCGATGAGGGGGCTGGGGGTCGTGGAGACGCTGTTGATGAGGGTAATTATGGAGAACCCCATCCCCCGCTTCTCTTGGGGGAGGGAGTCGGCGATGATGGCCTGGAGGGCGGGCCTGTAGATGAAGCATAGGCTCTGGACCACCCCTCCCACCATGAGCCACTGCCAGGTCGGGGCGAAGGCGTAGAAGGCGTTACTGAGGGCGATTCCGAAGGTCATGGTGGATATCAGCCACCTGCGGCCGTACTTGTCGGCGAGGTAGCCCCCGGGGATCTGGACGATGGCCTGGAAGACCATGGAGACGGAGCCGATGAGGCCGATGATGGAGGCTGAGCCCCCGAGGGCCTTGACGTAGAGGCCGTAGTAGGTGGAGGGCATCTCGCTAGCAAGGTCCATGATGAGCCAGCTCAGTGCCAAGACCAAGAAGTTGCCCCTGATGAAAGAGAACTCCCCCCGCAACCTGGAGAGCATACTGGATTTCTCGGGCTCGACCGTGGTCTCAGATGTCACCTCGTTGCCCCACCTCTTAACAGTGCAGTAATGAGCTGGTCAACGAATTTATATATGGCGATAAAACTTAACCATTTTCTGATCAGCCGCAGGATCCGGAGTCGTCATCAACTACTACTCTCGATGGGGCACTGCGCTCTAGAAACGCAGACTCTACGCGAAAAATAAAAATCGGGAAAAAAAACGTACATAGCCACCTATCCCAGTCCACCACACCTCCTCAGTTCAGACACAAATATATACAGTAAAACAAGGGTGTCTGGGATCACTTCGGCCAGCAGGCCTTTATGACCCTCAGCCTCAGCCAGAGCTACGGGCTCAAGGGCGAGTTAGTGACCAACGGCCCATACAGCTTCTCAAGGAACCCCCAGTACGTCGGCTTCGTCATCCTGTACTCAGACCTCATCCTTGTCACGGACTCCTACTACGCCCTCGTCACGTGGCTCGCCTTCATCCTCCTCATCCTGCTGACGCCCTTCAGCGAGGAGCCGTGGCTCAAGGAGCAGTACGGCGAGGAATACCTGGCTTACAAGGAGAGGGTACCCAGATTCGTCGGGATCCCCACCGTCAACCAACAGTGACGCTCTACTGGGACCAATGCGTATAGTTATATCGGGTCAACTCCAAGCCATGCAGATTAGACCTTTGACCAACCGTAGACGAGGCTTCGGCACCCGAGACTGGGCCACAATGGCTATTCTGAGCTCCCTCGGCGCGACCCTGAGTGTTTCCGCCAACTACGCGGGGGACATCCTGAAGGCGATGCCGTTCCTCCCCTTCGGGTCGAAGCAGCTCATTGCGGGCATCCACGTCCTCTGGATAACCCTGGCCATCTCCCTGACGGGCAAGACGGGCACGGGTACCGTGACGGGGATACTCAAGGGCCTCGTGGAGATGACCCTCTTCAGCTCCCACGGCGCAACTGTCATCATCATAAGCACGCTGCAGGGGATGATCGTCGACATCGTGTACAGGCTAATGAAGGAAAACCGGTATTCCATCTACGTCGCGGGCGGCCTCTCATCCATGAGCAACGTGGCGGTCATCCAGTTCCTCCTCCTCTTCTCGTTCCCGAACAGCGTCTTCGCCGTCATGTACGCGTCTGCCTTTATCTCAGGCGTCTTCTTCTCCGGCCTGATAGGCGTCAGGGTGAAGAAAATCGTGTCGAGGATGAACCTGTAGCACCCGGGGCTACTCGAAGTCCTCGGGCTTGTAGCTGTAGATCTCGTGGATGTTCCCGTCTGGGTCAGCCATGAAGGCGGTATTCCGGCCCCAGGGCATCATCTCGGGCCCCTTGATCGGAGTCGCGCCCCCGGCCACCACCTCATCGTAGACCCTGTCGACGTCATCTGGGTCCCCCACGGGGAAAGCAAGTTCAAACGCGTGGCTCCCCCTCTCCTCCCTGTAGCTCTCGTGGCCGGTCGCCTCGTACATCACCTCACGGGTGCAGATGGCGAAGCGGACGCCACTGTTCCTGAACTCAACGTAGTTGCCGAGGTCCTCGATTATCGGGAATCCCAGGACCCCAGAGTAGAAGTCCTTCATGGGCTCAAGGTCGTCCGTCAAAATCGTGACCAATCCTATGATACCTTCCATGCTCTGTTAGAACAGTATTGAAGTATAAATAACCTGGAAATCAGTGTTGGCGATGGCTAAGCCTTCTCGTACTCGCCACAGTCCCTGGGCATGAACTTCTTCATGTCACTCATCTTCTCGCCCTCAAGCTCAGGGTGGGTGCACTGCCACGTGAAGGGCGCATTGGGATCCACCCATTCGGTGTCGTCGAGATGCTTCAGGAACCTGCAGGAGTTACACCTGACCTTCTCGGTGTTTCCGCTCATAGCCGTTCAATGCAGAGGATGCACGGTACGTATAATCTCTTTCGCCCCCGGAAGAGTTACAGCAAGTATAGATATTGATTGATGCACTCCTGAGTCTAAGAGAGGTTTTTTATTTACCCCTGCTCCATTCCCACCGATATCCCCATGCCGAGTGAACGCAGCTTCGACAAGACCTACCCCGCCAATGAAAGCTACGAGAGGTTCGACCAGAGTGACTCCGCCTTCGGCAGGCACCTGAAGAAGACTGGGAGGACGGTGGGCTTCGGCTCAGACGAGGAGAAGGCCGAGAGGATCCGTAAGGACCTCCCCGGGTACTCCCTCGTAGACTACGCGTTCAACTCAGCTGCGGGGATGTACGAGACCCTACCGGGGGAGCACTACTCCCAGGGAACAGGCTTCTACAAATGGAGCTCACTAGGTGTCACCCGGAAGCCCGAAGGGATCCCCCGCTGGGAGGGGACACCCGAGAAGGCCGCCAAGATCATCGAGAAGGCGGCGAGGTACTACGGCGCAGCCGGCGTCGGCTTCTGTGATCTTGACAGGCGCTGGGTGTACACCGCTACCCGTTACGGGAAGCCGATCGTCTTCGAGGATATTGAGGAGGGGTACGTCAGCGAGGAGAAGGCGGTGATCCCGGAGAGCCATAGATACGTCATCGCCCTCACGGTGCCCATGGAGTACGAGGAGACCCTCTACTCCCCGACCCGCCTAGAGGTCGCCACAGTCATGGGGTACAGCAGGATGCACATCCTCGCGGGCCACGTCGCCGAGTTCATAAGGGGACTGGGCTACCACGCCGTCCCCACGGGCAACGACACAGCCATGAGCATCCCCATCGCCATCCAGGCAGGACTTGGCCACCTGGGCCGCCACGGGAGGCTCATAACCTGGGAGAGGGGCCCTCTCGTCAGGATCCTCAAGATCTTCACGGACCTCCCCCTGCCGGTCAGCCCCCAGGCCCCGGGTGGGATCATCGAGTTCTGTGAGGTCTGCAAGAAGTGCGCTAAGCACTGCCCTAGCCGGTCCATCTCCGAGGGGCCGCGGACCTGGGAGGGGCCGAGCGACGCCAACAATCCGGGGGTGTACAAGTGGTACACGGACGCCGAGGCGTGCCTTGAGTACTGGAACGAGATCGGGAACGGGTGCAACAACTGCTTCCGGGTCTGCAGCTTCACGAAGTCCCCCGGATTACTCCACGACGCCGTGAAATGGTTTATCCGGAACGTGCCCCAGCTCAACGGGCTCTGGGTCTGGGCCGACGACGCCATGGGTTACGGCAAGATGCCTGACCCCCGGAAGTACTGGGATTAGGGGAATCTCTTATCGAGGTTGCCCTAGTCAGGGATCTCTGCTATTGCGGTGATCTCTATCTCCCTTCCCATGAGCCCTGCTTGGACGCAGGTCCGCGTCGGAGGGTTCTCGGGGAAGAACTCCCTCCAGAGGGGGTTCAGTATCGTGGGCCTGTCTTCGAGGTTCTCCAGGTAGACGGTGGCGTTGACCACGTGCTCCAGGGAGGAGCTGTTCTCCTCGAGGGTCTCCTTGATCCTCTCGAAGGTGTTCCTGAAGCGGGTCTCCTTGTCATCTCCCCTGCCGATCATGCCGCTGAGGAAGAGGATGTTCCCGACGCGCCTCACCCTTGAAAGAAGAGGTTTCGACATTTCACATCAAACACAGAGATGAATGTACAACCGTAATAAGACTATCGTGCAGCGCTCTAAAAAGACAAATAATGAGAGGGGAGAAGTGAACCCCATGGGCGACGAATCTCCGAAGGTGAAAGCAGCCGTCGTGCAGGCCGCATCAGTTCTGTTTGATCGTGAGGCGTCATCGGAGGACTCATCTGCTGGGAGATGTTGATACGAAAACTGCCGTTTTGTCCGTAAAAACGTGCTCAGATGCGTACTTTGGGGGACTTCAGCGCATTTAGCTGCGGGGGCGGGAAAGTGGCGTAGGGGGGCGCCGATTTTACGCGGTTACGGCGCGGTCCATGTCGTGATTAACCAGAGTAGTGATTCTCCGCCGCAATGCCCATGATACCCTCACGCACCACTATATGAGAAGTATCACCGCTGAAAGGTTACGAGCGCCCATTTAATTCGTTTCTTTAAAGTGGGGGAGGACCTCCTCGCCGAAGAGGTTGATGGATCCGCGGACGGTGGGCCCCACAGGGGTTCCCGTGACGAACTGCGTGATACCTTTATTGAAAAGTTTCTCGATCTTCTCGACGCATTGGTCCGGAGTCCCGCAGACGGTGAAAGAGTCTATCATCTTCTGGTCGATGGCGCCGAATGCCTCGCCCCAGTTCCTTTCCGCTAAATCCTTTCTTATCTTCTCAGCCTTCTCAGCTGGAATGTCATGCCTATCAAGAACAACCTTCGGACTGCCTGCCACGATATAAGCAACCACAGGAACCACAGGCTTCCGCGCGCTATTCTCATCTTCAGCGATGGAGAAAGATGTGTAAGCGGCGACCTCGACGTCATCGATGTCCCTGCCTGCTTTCTCGGCACCCTTCCTGACTTGTTTCACAGCTTCTTCAATGTCATTTGGGTGGGATGCATTGATGAGTACCCCATCCCCTATGGAGCCTGCCAGCTGGAGCATCCTAGGCCCCTGGGCGCCGACGTAGATGGGGATCTCGTCTTCGACCTTGAAGTTGAACCGCGCCCCCGCCGTCGTAGAGAACTTTCTGCCAGAATAGTCTCCCTTATCCCTGGCCAGCTGGCGCCTGATTATCTCCACGGATTCCCTCACGGTGCGAAGAGGTCCCTCCATCTCCTTACCCACCATCTCCAGCGTGGTCCTATCACCTGCCCCGATGCCACACAGAACCCTTCCGGGGGCGATCTCGTTGAGAGAGGCCACGCTCTGGGCCGTCATCACAGGATGGACAAGGTAAGGGTTTGTGACGCCTGGACCGAGATTTATGCTTTCAGTGTAATTGGCGATGACAGAAAGGCTGACGTAGACGTTCCTGTTGTTGAAGTGGTCGGTGATCCAGATGTTATCATACCCAACCTTCTCAGCCTGGATGGAGTAGTATGTGGTCCTCCAGTATAGCTTCATGGGGACAAACTCGATTCCAAAAGTCTTCATTACATTATTCTCCTCTAACTCGTTGAAGCAGCTCGAACTTTTACACACGGAGTTTAGTTGTCGGGGCTGATGGCCAGCTTGATCTCGCTGAGGTTGAATTCCTCTATCACGATTGTTGCCTCCTTCGGATCGACCAGTTCACAGGCCTTCAGCAAGTTCATGAGACCCGGCTCGCGATGCAGTTCATCTCTATTCATATAGTACAAAATTTGTTTACAAATAGAGCTGGGAAGTTTCTTGCCTTCCTTGGCCTCCAACAAGATATCGATGAGTTTCTCAGAGAGAGGCTGTCGTATTTTCATAGGAATTGCCTTTACCATCTCTCTATACTCTCTATAATCCATTTAGACACCCCTACGCGCATACATATCAAACAGCATTTTTATAAGCCTTTTAGTAGTGTGCATAACTGCTCAAAGGTTACGAGCGCATTTGATGTATATATCTTTATAGAGATAAATATTATCAAATATGTTTTTACTATTATGACTTTTTTTTAATTTTCGCTATCTATCTTCCCCGCAATGAAGACGGTGAGCCCCTCGACCTTCGTCCGATGCTCCTCAAGTTCCACATTAAACATTGTCTCTAGATACCCCCGCAGATAGGAATTCGGCACAGCATTGTACTTGACATTTATCTCATTACCTATCACGGAGAACACTCCCCAGCCCAGATTCTCAAGCCCCTTGAGGACTATCATCCAGTTGTCCTTATTGACGAGATCGATGTCCCTGAACTCTGGTGTAAAGACTTTCCTCTTGAGTGCTGTCATGTGCCCCACGCGATAGATCTCTGACTCGGTGAGAAACTCAAATATGCCTAGGAGTATCCCTGTTTCCATCAGGATTATTCTGTTCCCTTCTATTCGATATATTTCGGGGAGCCAATCGTAAATGGAGAGTTTTTTGAAGAATTTCAGAGCCTTCGTTACAGCCTCCTCTTTATTCCGTATGAAATTTATCTTCTCAAGGAACGTGATATATCTGTAGAGGTCTTCATCAAGTTCTATTTCGAGGCCATTCATCGAGAATCCTCATTTTAATATTATACATATTTTACACTCAAGATATATACACGTATTTATTTTATATAAGTTTTGTCGTAATAATATATATCTGGTATATATTTATAATACGAATGTGCATCACCGCTTAAAACTTACGATGAATGTGGAGGACATTTACCTCGACATAATATCTTCTTGTGGTAAGGCGAAGTTTTTTGCTAAACGTATTATCAACAGGTTTATCCAAATTTCATAATAGTCCATTTTTTTCATAATTGAATATAATCTCGAAAATTTAGTAGTAATTTCGAATAAATAATTATAAGTCAAGTATTTGTCTCTGTTACAATTCTTCTCGTTTTTTTCTATACAAGGGGTACGGTATTACCGCAAATTACCACAAACACCCTAAAGAGCCTCTTTGAGTTTCAAGTCTTTGTGCAATCGCCTACAATGATGAAAATACATAGGGGATACTTGAGGGTATCCAGCTAGAAGTCCCGTTACGAAAAAATCAACTTCATTCAATATTTTTTCACTCAACATTCTCAACTCACAAATTAATACAAACACTGCTCCATGTCACAAGGTTCGAGCTTGCCATCACGGATAGTTCCACTACAGGGAACCATTATCTACCCACAGACGGGACAAGTGCGTTCGCTCTTAATCATGTGGGCATCAGCAAGCTCACTAACCGTAAGCGCCCAATAATGGTCGTTTGGACACACGAAGCCTATGAAACCATTCTCAAGTACGTTGAACTTGGGAGTCGAGTAGATCCAAAGTTCAGTCATTTTTATTCGCCCTCTAGTATTGTCTCTAACGCGCGCAGCACGCATATCACCTCCAAAAAGACAAATAATGAGAGGGGAGAAGTGAACCCCATGGGCGACGAATCTCCGAAGGTGAAAGTGGCCGTCGTGCAGGCCGCATCCGTCCTGTTCGATCGTGAGGCGTCGGTGGAGAAGGCGGTCCGCCTGATCGCCGAGGCCGCGGGGAAGGGGGCCAAGCTGATCCTGTTCCCGGAGGCCTTCATACCCGCATACCCCCGAGGGCTGGGCTTCGGCACCGTCGTGGGCGACAGGAAGCCCGAGGGCCGCCTGACCTGGGAACGGTACTGGGCCAACTCGGTGGAGGTGCCCGGGCCGGTAACCGAGAGGCTGGGGGAGGCGGCCCGTGAGGCCGGCGCCTACCTGGCGTTGGGGGTCATCGAGAGGGACAGCGAGTACAGCCGGGGCACGGTCTACTGCACCCTGCTCTACTTCGGTCCTGACGGGCGGTTGATGGGGAAGCACAGGAAGCTGATGCCCACGGCCGCGGAGCGCCTCATCTGGGGGTCGGGGGACGGGAGCACCCTCTCCGCGTTCAGGACGGAGATAGGCGTCATCGGGGGGCTCATCTGCTGGGAGAACTACATGCCCCTAGCAAGGGTCTCCATGTACGGCAAGGGGGTCGAGA